>CAZAPH010000037.1:4682-19888 GCA_964487105.1 uncultured Akkermansia sp. | reverse complement strand
ATCATTGGCTCCAGTTAAAACTAAAGTTGCAGGATAACGGCCAAATTTTACATTATGTAATGGTGAATACTTAATTAAACAATTAAATTCTTCTTTATTTTCGCTGTTGCCATAATCTACACTCCAAGCCCTACCAATTGTAAATAAATGAAAGCGTAACATATCTAACACACCAACGGTTGGTAGTGCAACTTTGCAAATATCTGGTCGTTGTGTCATTACAGCACCAATTAATAAACCGCCATTACTTCGGCCATGTATGGCCACTTTATTATATGAAGTAAATTTTTTTGAAACTAAAAAATCAATACCTGCACAAAAATCATCAAATACATTTTGTTTTTTACATTTAGTTCCGGCTTTATGCCACTCTTCACCATATTCTCCACCGCCGCGCATATTAATTACAACATAAATTCCATCGTTTTCTAAAAATACGGCTTTATCTATACCAAAATTGGGTGTTATTGAGATATTAAAACCTCCATAACCATATACAAAAGCTGGCGTATTTTCGGTCATTTTTAAAGATTTTTTTCGGGTAATAAACATTGGAATTTTGGAACCGTCTTTACTTTCAAAAAATAATTGTTCAGTAACATAATCATCACTTTTAAAACTACAATTTGGTTTAAATATTACTTTGTTTTCGGTAGTTTTGGCATCAAAATAAATTACTTGATCTGGTGCAACAAATTGAGAAATACTATAGGTTGCAAAATTGTCTTTAATGTTAGAGTTTAAACTGTTTATTTTACATAAACCAGGTAATTTAATTTCATTTAATTTTTTTCCATCTAAACTGTATAAAAATAATTTTGATGTAACATTTTGCAAGTAACTTACCAGTAATTGATTATTACAAAACGTTATATTTTCTAACAGAATTGTTTCTTGAGGAATTATAGTTTTCCATAAATCTTCGTTAAAACTTTCAAAAGTAAAAGCCAGTAATTTATACATTGGAGCGTTACGATTTGTTTTTAAATAAAATTTATCTCTTATATTCCCTATTATATTTGCTTCACTTGTAAAATCATCAATAATTTTAATAAATTTTGAATTAGGATTTGATAAATCTTTAATCATTAATTTATTACCGCTGGTAGATTCAGAGGTATATAAACACAAATAGTTTTCATCTTCGGTAATTGAAGCTGAAAAATTATAATTTGGATTTAATTTATCCTCGTGAATTAAAATATCTTTGGATTGATCAGTCCCTAAAAGGTGTGCATATACTTTATGAAATTGATTTTTTTGTGATAAGGCACTTCCGGTTGGTTCATCGTATCTACTATAGTATAATGTTTTCCCTTTCCAGCTCATACCACTAAATTTCACCCATTTAATTACATCTTTTAAATCTTTTTTTGTAATTATATCTTTAAAATGAATTTCAACCCAATCGCTACCAGCTTTACTTATACCATAAGCTAATATTTTACCATCGTTTGAAATTGAAGTACCGGTAAGTGAAACTGTTCCATCGTTTGAAAGTTTATTAGGGTCTAGTAATATTGTACCTACATCTGTAATATTTTTTTTAATATAAAGTACGTTTTGGTTTTGTAATCCATCATTTTTATAGCAGAAGTAATTATTTCCTTTTTTAAATACTACACCTTGCCTATTGTAATTCCATAATTCTGTTAAACGTGTTTTAATTTTAGTTCTACTCGGTATTTGATTTAAATATTTTTCGGTATGGCGGTTTTGTTCTTTTACCCAATTTTCGGTTTCGGTACTTTTATCATCTTCCAACCATCTGTAGGGGTCTTCAACTTTATAAGTATCAAAATAAGTGTCTGTTACGTTTTGTTTATTTGTAACCGGTGGTTTTAACTGAAAACTGTTTTGAGCTGATAGCAATGTAATACCTGATAATGAAGTTGTTAATATAAAACGAATGAATTTCATTTTTTAAAAAGCAGTTGTTAATAGTTAATTTTTAATTTAAGAAAATAAATTCATATTGAACTTACATTTGTAAATATACATGTTTACAATTCAACATTCAATACCATTTATACTCAAAAAAATATATTTCCTCCTTATTTTTTGTACTTTACATTTAATCTCTCAAACCGATAGCGTAATTCTTGCCTATATCCAACAAAATTATCAAAATGCTAAAGAGCAAATGGTAAACTATCAAATACCGGCTAGTATTACCTTAGCACAAGCTATTTTAGAAAGTGCAGCCGGAACAAGTGATTTGGCTAAAAAATCAAACAACCATTTTGGTATTAAATGCCATTTAGAATGGAAAGGAGATACTGTAAGAAAAACTGACGATACATTAAATGAATGTTTTAGAAAATATGAAAATTTTATAGATTCTTATACCGATCATAGCAGATTTATAAAATCAAGGCCAAGATATATTGGGCTTTTTTATTTAGGAATAACCAATTATAAAGCCTGGTGTATTGGATTAAAACAATTTGGGTATGCCACACATAAAAAATATACAGAAGATTTAATCGCAATAATCCAAAACTATAAATTATATGAATATGATGCCGCTGAGCCTCTAAATAATAAATTACAATCTTTATACCATGATAAACAATTAATTCCAAGCTTTGCCTATAATTTTAATAAACTTAAATTCGATAATTCTAATGTAGGCAGTTTATTTATATCTGAATTTGAAATTTTACCGGCTAATATTGATTTGGTTACGCAAGATAAAAACGTTTATTTTTACTTAGTTAATTAAATCTACTTTTAAAGAATTTTGTATCTTTAAAGCCATATTATGGCACAATTAGTAATTTTTAGGCACGGACAAAGTCAGTGGAATTTAGAAAATAAATTTACCGGATGGGTAGATGTAGAATTAACCGAAAAAGGAATAGAAGAAGCAAAAAATGCCGGACACAAAATAAATGGCTATCATTTTGATTACGCTTATGCTTCTGATCTTAAACGAGCGCAAAACACTTTAAAAATAGCTTTACAAACAGCTAATCATCCAACTATAGCACCAATATACAATAAAGCTTTAAACGAAAGAATGTACGGCGATTTACAAGGTTTAGATAAAACAGAAACTGTAAATAAATTTGGCGAAGAACAAGTTAAAATTTGGCGAAGAAGTTACGATATAGCCCCACCTAATGGCGAAAGTTTAAAAGATACCGCTGCTCGTGTAATTCCCTATTACGAAAACGAGATTGTACCTAAATTAAAAGCAAATAAAAATATTGTAATTGTAGCCCATGGCAATAGTTTAAGAGCTTTAATTATGTATTTAGAAAACATGACTCCCGAACAAATTTTACAATTTGAAATTGGTACTGCACAACCCAGATTGTATGAATTAGATACTAATTTAAAAGTAATAAAAGCTAAAAATTTATAATGCAAAATTTTGTAAATGAAAATAGTAAAATAATTGCTGTTGATTTTGACGGAACAATTGTTGAACATAAATATCCTGAAATAGGAAAAGAAATGTTATTTGCTTTTTCAACATTAAAAGCTTTAAAACAAAAAGGGCATAAATTAATTTTATGGACTTATAGAGTTGGTAAACCATTAGATGAAGCCGTAGATTTTTGTAAAAAAAATGGCGTTGAATTTTATGCAATTAATAAAAATTATCCTGAAGAAGTTTTAGACCAAAATACAGCTCGTAAACTAAATGCAGATATTTTTATTGATGATAGAAACGTTGGAGGTTTTTTAGGTTGGAGCGAAATATGGCAAAGCTTACATCCTGAAAGTGGAGATTTTTTACATCAATTTAAAAACGAAAAAGCACATAATAATTATGCTAACGAAAACAAATCAATCATAAAAAAACTATTTGGTAAAAAATGATTTTTTTAAAAACACGTGAAGAAATAGAAATTATGCGTCATGCAGCGCAATTGGTTTCTAAAACCTTAGCAATGCTTGCACCCTTGGTTAAACCCGGTGTTACTCCTTTACATTTAGATAAATTAGCCGAAGAATTTATTAGGGATAATGGAGCAACTCCTGTATTTAAAGGATACAAAGGTGGTCGTGGAGTACCTGATTTTCCGGCTACATTATGTTTTAGTGTAAACCAAGTTGTTGTACATGGAATACCAGATAATGTTCCATTAAAAAACGGAGATATTGCATCAATAGATTGTGGCGTTAAACTAAACGGATATGTAGGAGACCATGCTTACACTTTTGCAGTAGGAGAAATAAAACCAGAAACTCAAAAATTAATAGATGTAACTAAAGAGAGTTTATACAAAGGAATTGAACAAATGGTTACTGGTAATAGAATTGGTGACATAAGTTTTGCCATACAACAACATGCCGAAAAACATAATTATGGTGTTGTAAGAGAATTAATTGGTCATGGATTAGGTAAAAATTTACATGAAGAACCCGAAGTACCAAATTATGGTAAAAAAACCGATGGCCCAAAACTTAAAGAAGGTATGGTAATTGCTATTGAACCAATGATTAATATGGGACGAAAAGAAATTAAAGCTTTAAAAGACGGATGGACAATTGTAACTACAGATGGATTACCAAGTGCTCATTTTGAACATGATGTTGCTTTTATTGATGGAAAAGCCGATATATTAAGTAACTACCAAATTATTGAACAAGCTATTGAATTAGCAAAGTTTTAAAAATTATATCAAATTTTTCTAATATTAGATTTAGTGAACTGAGAAAAAAAGTTCAATTAAAACAAGAACAAAAATTATCTTGGTTTAATAAACTAATCTTAAATTTACATAACTTAATTATAATTGCGCAAATAATTGCCTTAACAGCAGCATATATTTCGCCAGTTGTATTTTGGATTCCTGCTTTTTTTGGTTTAGCCTTTCCTTTTATTTTTATACTTAATTTAATTTTTACATTATTTTGGTTAATACAATTTAAACGCACTATACTATTAGGTTTAATTGTTGTTTTAATTAGTATTCCAATGGTTTTAAAATATGTTCAGTTTTCTAAAATTAAAAAAACTGAAAATAAAACCTTTAAAGTTGTTTCTTATAATAGTATGTTGTTTGATTTATATAATTGGAGTAACAATAAAAAAAATCGACAAAATATTTTAAATCATTTATCCGAAATAAATCCTGATATTTTATGTTTACAAGAATTTTACACCTCAGAAGACACAAATGATTTTAATAATATAGATACCTTAAAAAATCTTTTAAAAACAAATTATCATTATGCTGATTATTCGGTAACTCTGCGCAAAAACGATCATTGGGGAGTAGCTACTTTTAGTAAATATAAAATTATAAACCAAGGTAAAATTGAGTTTAAAACTTCGTTAAATAATTTATGTATTTATAATGATATAGTAATTAATAAAGATACATTAAGAGTTTATAACATCCACTTACAATCCATTTCTTTTTCTAAAGAAGATACAAAATTTTTTAATGAAATTGTTTTAGAAAAAAAGTTAAATATTGAATTTGAACAAAGTAAAAATATTATAAAACGATTAAAAAATGCTTTTTTAAAACGAACGGTTCAAGCTAAACTTGTAGCAGATCACATGCAAAATTGTAAATATAAAATTATTTTATGTGGAGATTTTAATGATACTCCAGCTTCATACACCTATAATTTACTAACTAAAAAATTAAAAGATTCTTTTGTTGAAAAAGGAAATGGTTTTGGCAGAACGTATGCCGGAAAATGGCCTAAGTTTAGAATAGATTATATTTTACATGATGAAAATATTAAATGTGTTGAACACACTGTGTATAAAGAAACATATACAGACCATTATCCTATAAGTAGTAAATTTATTTTACAAAATTAACTTACCTTTTAATATTAAAAATATTTTTTAAATATTAAAATAGCAACAATAACACTAAAAACACTTAAAACCAAAACAGAAGCGGCACTTACATCTTTAATATATTTAATTTTAGGGTTATAGTTTTTATCAATTATGTTACAAATAGTCTCTATACTACTATTAATCAATTCTGCAGTAATAACTAATGCACAACATAATATAATCCAAAGCCATTCGTTTATTAAAACTTGAAAATAAAAACCCGCTAACACAACTATTAGGCTAGCAATTAAATGAATTTTTAAATGCGTTTCGTTTTTTATGGCTTCAAATAAACCGCTAAAAGCTGCTTTAAAAGCAAAAATTCTATTTTTTAAAAAACTCATAATTTAAAACGAAAGTACTAATATTTTAAACTTTTTATAAATTAATAAAATGGTTAATAAATCCTAGCATATTCATATTCAATTTTAGTATAAAAAAACCTTTTTTAGTATCTTCGTGCTTCAAATTTTTATGGAAGCAAACAAAGTTCGTCAAGCATTTTTAGATTTTTTTAGAAGTAAAGGTCATCACATAGTTCCAAGTGCGCCAATGGTTGTTAAAGGCGACCCAACACTTATGTTTAATAATAGTGGTATGGCTCCTTTTAAAGATATTATTTTAGGTAATTCACCAATTAAATACCCACGTGTTGCAGATACTCAAAAATGCTTACGCGTAAGTGGTAAGCATAATGATTTAGAAGAAGTTGGAGTTGATACATACCATCACACCATGTTTGAAATGCTTGGAAATTGGAGCTTTGGTGATTATTTTAAAAAAGAAGCTATTAGTTGGGCATGGGAATTATTAACTGAAGTATATAAAATAGATAAAGATAGATTGTATGTTACTGTTTTTGAAGGCAGCAAAGACGATGTCTTAGGGTTTGATCAAGAGGCCTACGATACATGGAAACAATTTATACCAGAAGATAGAATTTTAAACGGTAATAAAAAAGATAATTTTTGGGAAATGGGAGATATGGGGCCTTGTGGGCCTTGTAGCGAAATACATTACGATGGAAGAAGTGATGATGAACGAAAAAAAATTAACGGCGCTTCACTTGTAAATAATGATAATCATCAAGTTATTGAAATATGGAATAATGTGTTTATGGAATTTGAAAGACGAGCGGATGGTTCATTAATTAAATTACCAAAACAACATGTTGATACAGGTATGGGTTTTGAACGTTTAGTTCGTGTTATGCAAGGTAAACAAAGTAATTACGATACTGATGTTTTTATGCCTTTAATTAATAAAATTGAAGAACTGAGCGGGTTAAAATATAACACTAAAGATGAAGAAAAACATAAAAAACAACAATTGATTAATATTGCAATGCGTATTATTGCTGATCATATTCGTACAATTTCATTTAGTATTGCTGATGGGCAATTGCCAAGTAATAATGGTGCAGGTTATGTAATTAGAAGAATTTTAAGAAGAGCTATAAGATACGGTTATCAATCTTTAAACTTAAAAGAACCTTTTATGCATCGCATAGTACCCACATTAGCCCATCAAATGGGGCCTGCTTTTCCTGAATTAGTATCTCAAAAATTATTAATTGAAAAAGTAATTAAAGAAGAAGAACAATCGTTTTATAAAACTTTAGAAATTGGATTAAAACGAATTGACCAAATTTGTATCGAAACCACTGCTGCAAATAAAAAAATAATTGATGGTAAACTTGTTTTTGAACTATACGATACATTTGGATTTCCGGTTGATTTAACTAGTTTAATTGCAAGAGGATATAATTTAAGTATAGATGAAATAGCATTTAATAACGCATTAAATGAACAGAAAAATAGATCTAGAGCCGCAACAGCTATTGATACAGACGATTGGGTTTATGTTGATTCAAATAAAAATTTATTAGAAACTCAAGATAAAGAAACTGAATTTATTGGATATACAGATTTAGAATGCAATTGTAAAATAATTCGTTTTAGAAAAGTAAAACTAAAAAACAAAGAAGAGTTTCATCTAGTTTTAAATAAAACACCATTTTATGCTGAAAGTGGCGGACAAGTTGGTGATAAAGGATACATAGAAACCATAAATGAAAAAGTTATTATAACAAATACACGAAAAGAAAACGGTGTTATTATTCATTTTGTTGATAAATTACCCGAAAAAATTACTGAAGAGTTTACAGCTAAAGTAAATGTCAATGAGCGTTTAAGTACAACTAATAATCATACTGCAACTCACTTAATGCACGCTGCTTTACGTCAAATTTTAGGCACTCACGTTGAACAAAAAGGTAGTTTAGTGAACGATGAATATTTACGATTTGATTTTTCGCATTTTACAAAGGTATCAGATGAAGAGTTAAAAGCAATTGAAAAATTAGTTAATCAAAAAATTAGAGAAAATATAAAATCAAATATTAAATTAATGGCTATTGAAGACGCAAAAAAAACTGGCGCAATGGCTTTGTTTGGCGAAAAATATGGCGATGTTGTAAGAGTAGTTGAATTTGACAAAAATTTTTCGATAGAATTGTGTGGAGGATGTCATGTTGCTTCAACAGGACAAATAGGTTATTTTAAAATAATAAGCGAAAGTGCTGTAGCCGCTGGTATTAGAAGAATTGAAGCAGTAACATCAGATAAAGCTGAAGCCTTTTTTGATAATCATACACAATTACTGAACGAAATAAAAACTATTTTAAAAGGAAGTAAAGATATTGTGAAAAGTGTTAGTCAATTACAGGAAGAAAATAACGAACTGTTAAAACAACTTACAGTATTAAATAAAGAAAAAGCTGCTACTATAAAAAAAGAATTAATTAAAAATATTTCAAATAGTAATAATATTAATAAAATAACAATGCATATTTTATTTGATAATGCTGAAGAAACTAAAAATTTATTGTTTGAATTACGTAATGAAGTTGAAAATTTATTTTGTGTAATTACACAAGAAATTAAAGGTAAGCCAAGTATTTCTGTTATTTTATCTGATAGTGTAATTAAAGATAAAAATTTAAACGCAAGTTTAATAATAAGAGATTTAGCAAAAGAAATTAATGGTGGTGGTGGTGGCCAAGCTTTTTATGCACAAGCCGGTGGAACTAAACTAGATGGATTAGCAAATGTATTAGTTAAAGCCAATAATTTAATTAATTAAGTTTATCCACAAATATAACAACCAATTATAATTTTAGTAGCACTTCTATTTACAATTTACAGATTTTATGATTTTAATCAGATGGTTTTAAAGTAATAGTTTATATTTTTAAATGCTTAAAATTATCGAATCAAAAAAAAAATTAATTTTTGAAGTTTACATTAAACTTAGCTGATAATTTAAGAGCACAAAACGAAATAATAAATCAATTAAAAACTAAAAATATGAGCAAACCATATTCCCCAGCATTAAAAAGTAATGGTAATTTATACTTAAGCGGTCAATTAGGATTAAGTAAAGAAACAAACACAATTGTAACAGGTGGTGTTGTGGCTGAACTAAAACAAATATTTAAGAACATAGAATCTTTATTAACTGAAAATAATAGTAATTTCGATAAAATTGTTGTTGCAACCATTTATTTAACTGATATGAATGATTATACAGTGGTAAACGAAGAATATGTAAAATATTTCACAAAACGTTTACCTACCCGTACATGTATTGCTGTATCTGCATTACCATTAAATGCAAAAATTGAATTAACAATAATTGCAGAATAATAATTCATTTAATCTATTACATAAACTTAAAATTTATAAAAAAATTGTAAATTTAGAGTTTGCGTAATTGCTATGAAAGATATAAAATCAGTATCATTTACAACAGATTCAAAAATTGCTAATGCTATTCAAAAGTGGTTAGATAATAACAATAAAAAATTTTATCTTATTAGTATATTTTTATGCTTAATTTTTTCTGTTTTATTATTTAATGTCAAAATTAGTGAGGCTAATGATGATTCTACCTATATCGAATCTGGTTATAAATATGTAACCGAATTTCCTAAATTTTTTCATACGTTTAACGCTCCTTTGTATCCAATGGTTTTAGCTTTAATCATAAAACTATTTGGCTTTCATTTAATTTTATTTAAGTGTTTTTCTGTAATTTTTAATTTACTAGGATTAATTTTACTTTATAAAGCATTAAATAATAGAATTCCAGCTTTAATTTTTATCCCTGTAATTTTATTTCATGCTATAAATCACCAAATGTTGTATTATGCAAGTATGACCTTTAGTGAGGCATTTTATATCTTTTTACAAAGTTTAATGGTGTATAGTTTTGTTAAACTTTATGATAAAATTAATAGTGATGGTGTTGAATTAAAAAATCAATTTTTAAATTGGCTATTTTTTGGTTTTACATTATTACTTTTAAGTACTGCCAGAAGTGTTGGTATAATTGCTTTACCTGTTGCTATTATGTTTTTTTTAATCGATAAAAAATATAAAGCAATTTTATTTACAATATTAAGTTATGGAGTATTTAAACTAATATATGAACTATTAGTAACAAGTATTTGGAATGTTCCTAATCAATTTAAAGGGCAAGCAAAAGCTTTAATGCAAAAAGATTTATATAATCCAAGTAAAGGCATGGAAGATTTTGGTGGGTTTGTTACTAGATTTATTGAAAACACTTCACAATATTTAGGTAAAAGGTTTTATCAAATTATTGGATGGAGAAATGAAAATGTTCCAATAAACCCAAACGAATTTGGTGAAATGCCTTCTCAGTTTTCTATATATGGAGTTAGCGGTTTTTTTACTTTAATTTTAGTCATAATTGGCGTTTGGTATATTTATAAAAAAGCTAATAAAAGCGTGTTTTTCATTTCATTTTTTTGTTTAGCACAAACTATTTTTTCGTTTATAATTTTGCAAGCAAGGTGGGATCAAGTAAGGTTAATATTAGTTTGTATGCCTGTGCTTATTTTAATACTATTTTATCTTTTATTGCAATTATCTTTAAAATTTAATAAAAAATTAGAAGTTTTAACTGTAATACTTTTACTAGTTACTATTTCATTTAGTTTTTCTACTATAAAAAGAAGTTTGAAAAATTTACCAATTGTTTCAAAAAATTTAAAAGGCGATAATTATTTTGGTTATTCGCCTGATTGGGTTAATTTTTTAAAATGTAGTGAGTGGTGTGCCAATAACTTACCTCAAAATTCTTTAGTTGCAAGTAGAAAAGCACCTATGAGTTTTATTTATGGTAAAGGAAAAAAATTCTTTCCCATTTACTCAGTTATAAAACGAGATACACTCACTAATCAATCAAACCCGGATAGTGCATTAGTTTTTTTTAAAACCAATA
This sequence comes from uncultured Akkermansia sp., assembly GCA_964487105.1. Lineage (GTDB taxonomy): Bacteria > Bacteroidota > Bacteroidia > B-17B0 > Aurantibacillaceae > Aurantibacillus. The sequence continues at coordinate 8,760 of CAZAPH010000037.1, read as the reverse complement.
ACGTAACACATGTTATGATTGGTCAATTAAGAATAGACCCAAACAATCCAGCAGCAGGGTTTATTAATACTATGCATAATATTTTGGCGCCAATTGCTCAAAAATACCCTAATAAATTAAAGTTAGTTCACACCGAGGGAGCTTTTGAAGAATCTCAAGTTTTTGAAATTATTTATTAGATGTGTTAAAATTATTTAATATAAATTAATTAAGTAATTATATAAAACACAAATCGTATAGTTAATTATGAAACATTTAACTAAAATTATTCAATTTTTAATGCTAGCATTTTTTAGCATTAATAGTATATCTTGTCAAAATAAAAATCTTAATACAACTAATAAAATGGAAAATAAAGTTATAAAAACTGATGAGGAATGGCAAAAGCAATTAACTAAAGAGCAATATTATGTGTTGCGTGAAAAGGGCACTGAACGTCCATTTACAAGTCCTTTAAATAATTTTTATGAAGAAGGTACTTATGTTTGTGCAGGTTGTAATATTGAATTATTTACAAGTAAACAAAAATTTGATGGACATTGTGGTTGGCCAAGTTTTGATGGTGAATTAGGTGGTGGCGATAGGATTAAAAAAATTAAAGATTTATCTCACGGTATGGTTCGTACGGAAATTATATGCTCAAATTGTAATGGCCATTTGGGTCATATTTTTGATGATGGCCCAACAGCAAGCGGTTTAAGATATTGTGTAAATGGTTTAAGTTTAGGTTTTAAAAAGAAATTAATTATTCTTTTATTACTTTTTGTGTATAAATTTCGTCATCAATTACTACAGATAAAGTATATAAACATTTAACTATTCAATTAGTGTTTATTCTTTTTTCTAATATTCCAATATCTTCTTTGGTTTCAATATAAATGAGTTGTTTACCAGTAATGTCTGTTAAATAAATTTTAAATTTACCTGCTTTAGCTGTATTAAACTTTATATATAATTCATTACTAAATGGGTTTGGATAAATTGCAGATAAAAAATTTTGTTTATTTTCAGCTATAGATGCTGGAGTTGTTGTTACTAATTGCCCATCTGAACTAGTAATATTGCTTAATAAACCAGCTCCATTTTCTGCTCTTACATTAAAATAATAAGTTGTATTGTTGGTAAGTACTAATGAATATGCAGTAACAGAGGTTGAAGCAAAATTTTGTGTCCAACTTTTAACGTCTGTTAATCCAGGCGCAGTACCAATACTGTACCAATAAAAATTAATAGATGAGTTGGTATCTAATGAATTTCCCCAATTGGCTTTTAATGAATCACTAGTGTTAACGGCAGAAATATCCGCAGTTGCGCCATCATTAACAAAAGGGATATTCATTGGTGGGGTCCAATCTACATCTAAATCGTGATAATAAATAGCGGATAAATTTCCCATACTATCTTGGCAAATTGATTTTATTTTTCCGGCATTTTGAGCAGGAGATGGGTTTTTATATCTTAAGTCATTGGTAGATGCTGAACCAACACTAATATTTACTGTTGCATTTCTTGAACGGTAAACTTTTAATTCATCTACACTCATTTTACAATTCCCACTTCTAAAACTTATTGAATTTCCATTTGTATAAGGTGCAGTATCTGTCCATGTTAAAACAGAATTATTATTTACATAAACCGAAATTTTACCTGTAATTCTATCATAAATTGTTTTATAATCGTACCAAGTGCCTGGAGATACTGTTAAACTTGCGCTTGCAACTGGTGCAGTAAATGTATTTGCCACTACTTTATATAGTTCAACTAGGCTTTGGTCAACTCTAAACCAAACAAAATATGAATTTCCTCTATTACTTAAACTTGGATTATCACATGCAAAATGAAATCCCCCTCTTCTATTTGAGCCTGTTCCTTCAAACTTTGTTATAAAATGGTATAAATATCTATTACTTAAACTTTGTGTTAACGATGCGTATATGTTTGTATTACCAGCTGTTCCACTAACTTCATCTGTTTGTACTAATGAATTTCCTTGAATAGACCATGTACCAACAGATTGAGTCCACTCCGGATGAATTGCTAAATCAAAATTATCTGCAAAAAAACCATTAGATGAATTAGCCCTCCACTCTGTTCCATTATAATCTATTGCTTGATAATATCCTTTTTCAACTCCACTACCTCCTAAATTATCAGTATCTGTAATTGTAGATGTAAATGCACTTGTAATCCAAGGACCTGTAGTATTTACAACAGTTGTAGGTGCAATGTTATCTGTTGGTGTTGGTGTTACTGTACCATTCATGTTGAAATTTGCTACCCAACCCGGTGCTGTTGTTGCACAATCACTTCTAAATTCAACTAAAATGGAATCGTTAACAGAAATTAATGGACCTGGACTAACTGACCCCGTATATTTACCTACAAGTGGAGAGTTTACATTACCGCCATTATAAATAAATAAATAATCGTAATTACTTTCTAAGTTAAACGATGTAAAACTTAATGTAATATTTGTAGTACCCGGTTTAGTAAACAACCAAAATTTTCTTTCATCATTACTGTAATTTGCACTAGCTCCTCCGGTATCATAAAATGTACCTGAGCTTGAAGTGTATGTAGCCGCAATGGTATAGGTATTATTAACAATTTTATAAAATTTTTCCCAATCCCATAAAGGCCCTGGGTCGTTATGGGTTTGGCTTGGATACATTTGATGACCTTTTACTTTTACACAACTTCCTTGTAAGCAAGAAGAAGATGAACCGGAACAACCAGGCCCATAATATGTTCTTAATTTATTAATACCATTACTATTACAAATATCACGAGTTAAAGCACCTGAAGAATTGTACATTGCATTGGTAAACCAACTGGCACTACTTATATAACCTTCGTGCTCAATACCAACAGTATAAGGATTTTCGCTACCTACGTGCCATGCTTTATTAGATTCTAAAACCATTTGAGTTACTTGTCCATCACTACTTCTTACAACATAATGTGCTGATGCATTTGCAGAACAATTTTTAAACCAACTAATACAACCCGCATACGAACCTTGAACAAAATGAATTGTAACAGCTGAAATTGCTGTACCTCCTCTACTACTGAAATTACAAGATGTAGGGTCCCATATTGCAGAAGGATAATCTGGCGATAAAGACATGGTAACAGAATTATTTAATTTGTAGGTTGAACCATTACCGCTGATAGATTGATTATTAATTATTACAGATTTTGCACTTAAAACCTTATAATTTTCACCAAAAATATCTTGTAAATCAATACTGTATTTTGGAAATTGATAATAGTTTTGGAATTCATTAGTGTTTAAAAACCATAATAATTGATAAAGATGGGAGTTTAATGCATAGTTTTGTTGTAGCTCTTGCTCTAAAGGAAGTTCACTTAAATCTATAAAAATTTGTAAATAATTTTTAAAATTTATTCCATTAATGTTTTGTTGTTGTTGTAAAACACTAAATGCTTTAGCGTAAGCTAAAATAGACGTTTCAACATCTGATTTAATGTCTTCTACTCTTATACCACTTAAATGAGAAATTTTTTGTAAATTATTTCTGAAATAATTTTTACCATTTTCAATTAACCCCATAATTGTAAGAGCTTGTGGTACACCAACACAACTATTTTCCATTTGAGATGTTAAATGAACAAAACGAGTTTGTGTATATGCAACAGCTTCTAAAATACCTTTTGGTATGGAAGGATTTAATACATACGCTTTTTTAAAACTATTTTGATAGGCATTTGGAGCAATTAAATCATTTGATTTAGTATAAACTGAATAACAAATAAAAATAAGGAATACTAATTTTTTCATTTTAAATAAATTGAATAGATGAAAATAATTATTTTTTAATTAAGCATTTTAAAAATTGCTACTAAAACTAAAAAAACAATGAATTTAAAGGCTAAATGGGTTTAAAAACATAAATATATTATTTAGATAGTAAATAATTATAAAAGCTATTACCCAACTCTGTAAAAAAAGGTAAAGCAATTGTTTTGTATTCGTATTTACCGTCATTTAAAATTTCATCGTTGTTAGCATAAATACTTGCTGTTAAAATAAATTCAATATTATTTTTTACATCTT
>CAZAPH010000037.1:0-4672 GCA_964487105.1 uncultured Akkermansia sp. | reverse complement strand
CTATCATAAAACCATAACTCTGCCCTACAATATTTGTAATTTCAATAGAATAATCTTTAATTAATTTTTCATTTCCGTAGATAAAATACTTTTTATAACTATCAAAATATTTTTTTTGGTTATATTTTGGAAATTGACTTTGTTTAGGAAGTTGAGTTAAATATTTTATTAAAAAAAATCGTTGTTCTTCAGTAATATTAAACTGTTTTTTTTGATTATAAATTAATTCAATTAACATATTATGCACTTCAATTAATGGCATATTGTTCATGTAGGTAAACTCTTTGGGTTGGTTAATTAATTTATTTTTACTATTGTAATACGCTTTACCTACTAATATTTTAGTTGGGTTATTAATTAAATTTAAAGTAGAAGTTTTACATGGTTGCTTATAAATTACTTGGCCATTACTATTTGTAAAATAAATTGGATTGGTTTTGTAGTTTTCTATTCCACCACAATTTCCATCATACCGATTTATAATTTTTGTATTATTAAACCCATTTTTATTTAACCTAAAATTTATATCGTCAACTCCTAAAAATTCATACACTCTACTATATGCTTCATTATCGCTAACCAAAAACATTTTTTTTATATAATGCTCTATACTTGGTAATTTAGTTTGTGAACTCGTATCTATTAAAACTTTTTTTTGACAAGGAGCACAACTATCTGTTAAAATTGTTGTACCAATTGGGATATTTAATTCGTTTAGCTTTTCTATTGCAAAAATACTTACAGGTAATTTTACTAAACTTGCACAATAAACATAGTTTGGTTTAGTATTAAAAGTGTAAGTTTTATTTGATGGTATGCCATTAACTACAGGAGTGTATAAAATTTGAACCCTATACTTTTGGTATTGAGCGCAAATGGAATTTAAAAATTTATTGTTTACAATTACTGAATCGAAAATAAATTGAGCATTAAGTAAATTAAATACACAACAAAAAAACAATAGTGTGTATTTAAACTTCATTTTAATTAATTTTTGTAGCTATTAACAAATTACTGTTATTGTCTTTAAAATTGTAGCCAATTCCAAAACCAATTTTTTCAGAACCTTGGCTACTCCAAACAGAATCTAAATCTTTTTGATAATTTTTAGAAAATAATGAAATTGGTTTTATATAATCTCCAAAAAATTTGAAAGTAAATTTATTTTTATCAAAATACTTAAAAGCAATACCGCTATCATCTTGTATTATGCAGTTTGAACCATTTAAAATGGCATTTCTAATAATTGAAAAATGTGCATTATGTAATAAATATGATGCTCCTTTTAAGTATGTGTTAAAATTTTTAATTTTATTTAAATAGGTAGTAAAACCTTTGTTTTTACTTAGTCCATCATTTGCTGCATTTAATGAAAAATATGAAATAGTTTTTACTTGATTATTTTTAGTTAAAAATTTAATTTGTATTCCTTTAGTTCTATGGTTAGATTTTTTTAAATCAATAAAATTATTTTTTTCAATTATACTGCCTGTACTATCAATACTTACAGGATTAGCAGAAATTATTGAATTTCCGGTTCTAGTTAAAAATAAAAATAATAAATGTAAAGTTCCATCTACTTCTTCATTTTTTAAATCTTTACTCATGCTTTCTGTTCTAAAAAAACTAAATTTTAATATAGCATTTAATGATGTATTAATTTTATTAAAATAATTTACAATTGAATCTTCTGGGTTATTTGTAAATTTAGGTAGTGTTCCAACGGGTTCTAAACCAACCATTATATAATTCTCAACATCAGGAAAAAATGTGTATGCATATAAAATATCCGGACCAGAAAACGGATAAAATAATGTTTGAGCTGGTTTTACATTTTTTGAAAGTACTTTTTGTTGAAATAATTTTAATTTTTCTAGTCGTGTAGTATCAAATTTTAACCATCTATTATTAAAATTAGTAGCAAAGTTTAAATAATCTTTATTTTTTAATAAAAAATTAAATTCTGAGTTTGAATTACTATACATTCCTGCAATAATGGTTGCAATAGCGTTTAAACTATCGTTAATTTTAATTGATGGTTCAATTATTGTACTATCAATTATTACAGGTTTAACACTTAAAGTGTCTTTAATTTCTACAGTGTTAGTGTCTTGTTTTTTAGTTTTATTATTTGTAGTATCAGAATTAGAGCAACTAAATGTTAATATGGCAAAGCATAAAACTAGTATTTGTGATTTCATATATTTTCTGAAGCGAAAATGTTTTTAAAAAGGAACTCGAAATTAATTTAATTTTACGAGTGTACAAAAATTATTTGTGTAATAAAACGTAAACTAGCTTAGTTTTTGATAGGTTTGCCACCAACGATCTGGGATTTCGTTATTTACAGCCATTTCATAATCTTTATAACTACAAGGTATTATGGTATGCCTTTCAAATTTTAAACCTTTTTGAGGAGGATAAGGGATTTCCATCCACCATCTATCTGTTTTTTTACTTTTATAAAAATTAATTTCATACTTTTCATCTTGTAAAATAACATGAAACTTTACATAATCTGTATTGTATTTACTTGGTATGTCATTTTTACGGTTATAATATCCATCTAAAAAGCACCAAATCATTTGAGCGGCTAAGTGAGCAGTTTTTCCACAAATATCAAAAGTTGGGTTTATTTCATAAATACCAATTGAACTTAATTTATCACTCATTCCTGCATAGCGCATCATTTGACAAGCATCTTCAGAATAAAAACCATTGGGCGATGCATTTGGATTTGCGGGAGCATCACTATTTTTTATTGCTGTAATATCAAATGTTAATGCGTCTGCTTGGCGAATTATTGGTTCAATTTCTTCAATTTTATCTCTAAATTGTCCTAATCGGTAGCTTTCAAAATACTATTTACTCATCATATTAACGCTATTTGGTTCAACTAAATAAGTTTGGTAACCAATATTGCTATAATTAAATAAATAATTAGGTTGATGTAAAATAATTTTGCCAAGATAGCTGTTGTTTGTTATTTCATCATCTGGGTTTCCTAAATCAAAAACACTGTCAATGGCCACCATGTTTATGGTTTGTTCTAAGTTTTTATAACCTAAAAACTGAGCGTAAGTAATATCTTGCGTGCCTCCAATAATAAAAGGAATTATATTTTGTTTTACTAAAACTTCTACACACGTTTGTAAGGCAAAATATGTATCATTTACGGTTTTACCTGGCATTATATTTCCTAAATCAATAATTTTAGGAACAAAAGTACCCGCATAAAGTTTATAAAGAAACGAACGAACTTCGTTTGGGGCCATATTAGAACCTGTATTATTTACAGAATTTCTATCATCACAAACACCAATTAAAGCAATATCAACATCAACTAAATCAGGAAAATTATCTTCGGTATATGGAATTATAAGACTACCTAATTGATTTTCGTTAAATGATGTTTTATCTAAAAACTCATTTATATTTATTGGTTTAAAAAAATAATTTATATCACTCATCTTTTATAAAAGTAAGTGATAGCCAATAACTAATTAATAATTTTAAATTTTTTAATGAATATTAGAATGTTGAAAACAAGAACTGTATTTATTTTAATTTACAGTCGTAATTTGCAGTACCGCTATTGGTTACAATTACATTAAAATTAAATGATGTTGACGGAACAGCAGTTATAGTTTTTTCTAAAAACGGTTCAGAGTAACTTAAACAATTTTGTTTAGCTTTTTGTTTAGTAGTTTTAACATACTTTCTTTCGTATGTTCTTGTTTCGTTTAAGGGGTTTGTAAACGTAGTATCTACTAAATTTTGTTCAAACCCCGGAATAATAATAACTTTTACTGCTCCTGTTGTTGAACTTGTACCTGTTCTAGTTTCGGTACATTCGCAGGTTCTATCTTTTTTACATGCTGCTATAATTATAATTAATGCAGTTAGAGTAATTATTTTTTTCATATAAATTAAACTGTTCTTGTTGTGTCAAATTGTTCGAGATAATCAGCAACTTTTCTTAAAAAACTACCCCCTAAACTTCCATCAACAACCCTATGGTCGTAACTTAGACTTAAAAACATAAATTGTCTAATCCCAATCATATCTCCTTGTGGAGTTTCTATAACTGCAGGTTTTTTCTTAATTGTACCAACTGCTAAAATTGCAACTTGTGGTTGGTTAATAATTGGTGTACCCATTACATTTCCAAAGTTGCCAACATTAGTTAACGTAAATGTACCGCCTTGTATTTCGTCTGGTGCTAATTTATTAGCGCGAGCCCTGTTTGCTAAATCGTTTACGGTTTTTGTAATTCCCAATAAATTTTTTTGATCGGCATTTTTAATAACAGGTACTATTAAATTACCACTTGGTAAAGCAGCGGCCATTCCAATATTTATATTTTTTCGTTTAATTACTTTAGTACCGGTTTGGTCAACACTTACATTTATTAATGGAAAATCTTTAATAGCTTTTGCTACTGCTTCAATAAATAAAGGTGTAAATGTTAATTTTTCGCCTTCACGTTTTTCGAATTCTTTTTTAGCTTTATCTCTCCACATTACCAAATTAGTAACATCTGCTTCAACAAAAGAAGTAACATGCGGACTAACATGTTTACTCATTACCATATGGTCAGCAATAAGTTTACGCATTCTGTCCATTTCAACAATTTCATCTCCTGCCCCTACACTTACTGCAGGGCGTTGAA
>CAZAPH010000036.1:8642-23330 GCA_964487105.1 uncultured Akkermansia sp. | reverse complement strand
AGCATTTATAATTTACCATTTCCTTATCTCTCAATTACAACTTTCCTGCTTAAAGGTCCAACCTCGGTTTTAATTAATAATGTATAAACGCCACTGTTTAAATTATTAGTGTTGAGTGTTAAGTTTTTAGTTTTACTTGTTTCGCTGATCAAAACTTCACCCAAACTATTTATTATTTCAACTTTATATGTCTCTTTATTAAAAACTAAAAACTCAACATTAATAACTGAATTTGCAGGATTCGGAAATACTCTTAGCCACGCTTCGACTCCGCTCAGCGTGACATTCTCTACACCCACCGCACTGGCGTACACCACCACCGTATCATATTTTATTACACCGCAAATATCTTGCTTAACCATGTAGCTTTGGGTGGTAGCGGCAACCGTGGCGGTAAAGCCTGCGGCGTTGGCAATGGGGGTTGTTGTGTTACTTAAATTATACCAGGTACAAGCTTCATCTATGCCAACATCCTGCGGCCTGCCGATATAAACCGTATTGCCCGGTATGCCAAATATATCTGCACCTGCATAGGCAGGTAAATCTAAAGGGATGCAGGAGACGTCGTCGATATTTACAGTGCAAAAAACGTTTGGAGAAAAAGTTGTACTTATCATTGTTTTTGTTGTTGCAGCATCACTTTTAAAATTACCTATTACACAATGTTTCTCAGTACCATTGGCTACAAATGTACCGGTTATTAAAGTCCAATTTAAAGTATCTGTTACAATTGTTGTACCCTCAACCTGCGGTGTTATATAGGTTAAAGGGATATTACATTTGGTAATGGTATCCAAACTATTATCTCCAAAATAGGCGCCCATATTGGCAATACCATAAGTACTGTTGTTGCCAATGTTAGCCCAAAATTTTACACAGTAGGTTTTGCCAGCTATAAGGGTTGATTTTAGTCGATTGCGAAAATAACCTCGACTTAAATTTGGACTGCATGTAGTACAATAAAAATCAGTTAATCCATAACTATTACCACCTCTTGCATATTGGAATCCAAAACCATTATCAGGGACATTAGTATAACAAGGCGCCGCATAGCCAGCTGCTCCTGAAATTGAATCAATTCCTCTCCAATATTTTGAATAATAAATATACGGTAAAAAATTACAATTATAATGTTCCTCAAAACTACCGTTGCTGATGTAGTTGGCTATTTGGGATTTTAACGAAAATACTAACCATAAAAATATAGATATAAGTAATAATGTCCTTCTGTTCATTTAACGCTTAGATTAATTAACTATGATTAATTTTTTCACCTCTACTTTATTGACCTTATTAGTTATCGTTACAAAATAAATGCCATCTATTAAATCTAAGTTGAGTTTACCTAAATAATTATTTATTTCTACTTGTTTTTGAAATAAAACTCTGTTGGCAGTATCTGTAATTTTAATTGTTACTGTTTCATTTTCGTTATTTGTTGAATTAATATACACGGTATTTTGTGCAGGATTTGGATGTAAATTATAGCTCTCTATGGGTTTAAACTTGTCCTTACTATACTTTTCAGCAACTATTAATTGATCTAACAATTCACTTTCTTCCGGTGAAAAATGTGCAGCACTATCTTGAGTTCTTCCAAAACTAAAGCCCTTACTTCTGCAATTATTATCGTTATACACCACAATTGTTTGATTAACTAAATTATACAAGGCCCTTGCGTTGTATACGACCTGCCCATCAGTAAAAGGGCATTGGTAAGCCAATAACAAGAGCTGTATGTTTTCTAACAAGGTTAAATCCTGGTTTTGTAAATATGCTCTTTGCAATGTATAAAAGGTCTTGTAATTATTTTCGATGTTGGTGGTAGGTGTACTTCCGTTCCACATTGCCTTGATGCCGTATTTTTCTTCGTTACTTTTCCTTAGTCGAAAAGTAACCAAAAGACAAGTCGCTGCGAACGCCTGCCCGCTCTTAAATTTTTTGGCAAATTCAATCAACGTAACTTTTAATGCGCTGCCGAACAATTTGAGGCGCATTAAAAAAACGCAAGCGCCCTTGATGAATTTGCTCAAATAATTTAATTCACACTTTGCTACCTCCACGCAGCGACAATCGGACGCACCTGTGTGTAAAAGCACTAAACTTAATTCAATATTTAATTTTAAATTTAGCACTTATAATTTACCATTTTTTCATCTCTCAATCAAAACTTTCCTACTTAAAATCAAATTTAAAACAATTTGATTAAAAAGCAAATTTTAATTTAAAAATCATGTGATAATCACTTTAACCCAAATCATGCATTAGAAATTCTACTACACCTTGAAACTGCTTCAATCTCAAGCGTTTCCTCGATTTTATTTCTTGAAATGATTATAACCATTCCTTCGTCATAAAATCTTTCGGGAACACTTGATATTATTGCATCTTCAAGGTTCGTAACAAATCCTAATGCATAATTTGGGATAAAAAAAAGCTGCCTTTAACAAAGCAGCTTTTTTAAATAATTTAATTTGGTTTACAATTTGGCTTTTACTTCAACCATTTCGTAACCTTCTATAATATCGCCAATTTTAATATCGTTAAAACCATCAATGTTTAACCCACATTCGTAACCGGTTGCAACTTCTTTTACATCGTCTTTAAAGCGTTTTAATGACCCCAAAGCTCCTGTATGAATTACAATTCCATCGCGTATTACTCTCACTTTTGTGTTTCGGTTTACTTTACCATCTAAAACATAACAACCAGCAATTGTGCCTACTTTAGTTATGTTAAACACATCTCTAATTTCAATATTACAAGATACTTTTTCAACATATTCAGGCGCTAACATGCCTTCCATTGCTGCTTTTAATTCATTAATAGCGTCGTAAATAATTGAATACAATCTAATATCAATTTCTTCGGTTTCTGCTAATTTACGCGCACTTGTTGTTGGCCTAACTTGGAAACCAACTATAATTGCATTTGATGCAGAGGCTAATAACACATCACTCTCGCTAATTGCCCCAACCGATTTATGAATAATATTAATTGCAATTTTTTCGGTACTTAATTTTAATAATGAATCTGCTAAAGCCTCAATAGAACCATCAACATCACCTTTAATAATTACATTTAACTCTTTAAAATCGCCAATTGCTAACCTTCGGCCAATTTCATCTAAAGTAATATGTTTATGTGTACGAATACCTTGCTCGCGTTGTAATTGTAAACGTTTAGCTGCAATTTCTCTTGCTTCACGTTCGTCGTCCATTACATTAAAACGATCGCCTGCGGTTGGCGCACCGGTTAACCCTAATACTTTTACTGGATGTGAAGGCCCAGCTGTATTTACTTTTTGGCCACGCTCGTTAAACATTGCACGAACACGCCCACTGTAACTTCCGGCTAACATAACATCACCAACTTTTAATGTACCAGATTGTACAAGAATTGTAGTAACATAACCTCTACCCTCTTCCATACTTGCTTCAATTACGCTGCCTTGTGCATTTTTTTTAGGATTTGCTTTTAAATCCATCATCTCTGCTTCAAGCAATACTTTTTCTAAAAGTAAATCAATGTTTTTGCCTTGTTTGGCCGAAACTTCTTGACATTGATATTTACCGCCCCACTCTTCAACTAAAATATTCATAGTTGAAAGAGCTTCTCTAATTTTATCAGGATTAGCGCCAGGTTTATCAATTTTATTAATTGCAAAAATCATTGGCACGCCAGCAGCTTGTGCGTGATTTATTGCTTCTTTTGTTTGAGGCATCACACTATCATCTGCAGCAACAACAATAATTGCAATATCGGTTACTTTAGCACCACGTGCACGCATTGCTGTAAACGCTTCGTGACCTGGAGTATCTAAAAATGTTATACTTTTTCCTGATTGCAAAGTTACGTTATATGCACCAATGTGTTGAGTAATACCTCCAGCCTCACCAGCTACAACAGTAGTTTTACGCACAAAATCTAGTAACGATGTTTTACCATGATCAACGTGGCCCATTACGGTAACAATTGGCGGACGATGAATTAAATCTTCTGGTTTATCAACATCTTCGGTAACTGTTTCAACATCTTCGGCACTTGCAAAATTTACTTTATATCCAAACTCTTCGGCAACAATACTAATTGTTTCTGCATCTAACCTTTGGTTAATGCTTACAAATAAGCCTAAACTCATACAAGTTGAGATAATGTTTGTAACAGGTACACTCATCATACTTGCTAATTGGTTAGCGCTAACAAATTCTGCAACAGTTAAAATTTTCTTTTCAGCCTCTTGCATTTCTGCTTGTTCGGCCATTTTTTCACGAACAGAATCACGTTTATCTCTACTGTATTTTGAAGTTTTTGATTTACCGCCTTTAGAACTTAAGCGCGCTAAAGTTTCTTTAATTTGTGCTTGAATTTCTTCTTCAGTTAATTCGTGACGTTGTTTTTGAGGTGCGTTGTTGTTTCCTTTATGTTTATTAAACTGATTTGTACGCGGTGTTCCGTATTTTTCTTTTTTACGTTCATCAGCAATTTTACTTTGTTCAGTTGCAACCTTTTTAATTTCTTCTTGACTTAAACCACCTTTTTTAATACGTTTACGTTTACCTTTTTCAATTGGTGCTTTTTTTGCAGGTTCTTTTTCAACAGGTAGTTCAACTTTTCCTAATATTTTTGGACCTTCAAGTTTTTCGTACTTAGTTTCAATAAACTCTTCTTTAACTTCTTCAATTTTTGGAATCTCTTGTTGAATAGTTTTTTCAATTTTATTTTCAGAATTTACTTCTTCAATTTTTTTAGCTGGTTTACTTTTAGAATTTTTTTCTTCTTTTGTTACCTCAACCTCTTTGGTTTTTTTACCAGGTTTGGTTTTTAAGTTCATAGAATCTAAATCAAGCTTACCTAAAACCTTTGGTCCTGCAATATCTTTTGAATCAGTTTTTTCTATTTGTTCATCAATAGTTTTATCAACTTGAGTAGTAACTTTACTTTCAGTTTCAGTTTCAATTTCTTTTGGAATGGTGAGGTCTTTAATTATAACCTCTTTCATTTCGGTAGCCTTTTCTTTTTCTTTTTTTGCTTTTACATCGTCAAGCACAATAGTTTCGCGTTTTACTTTTGTAACAGTATGTGTTACATTTTCTGCTTCCTCTCTAGCAGATTTATCACTAGAAAATTCTTTTAGCAATAATTTATATTCTGCATCGCCTATTTTACCGTTAGGGTTTGAATCAATTTTTACGCCTTTTGAAGCCAAAAACTCAACAATCCTTGCGGTTGTAAGGTTAAATTCTTTTGCAGCTTTGCTTAATCGAAGTGGTGTTACTTCTGCCATATTTTTTATTAGTGTGCTTTAAATAATTTAAAAATACGGCTTAATTTTGGAAAACCGTAACCCAATAGTTTTTATAATTATAATTAACTTTCAAACTCAGATTCTAAGATTTCTCTTACTTCTTCAATTTTTTCTTCTTCAATTCCAGTTCTGCGTGTTAATTCTTCAATGCTTAATTCTAAAACAGATTTTGCTGTATCGCAACCTATTGCTTTTAATTTATCAATAACATCGTTATCAATTTCATCAGCAAATTCATCTAAGTCAACGTCTTCTGTATCAATGTCTGTATCGGTATCTCGGTAAACATCAATTTCATAACCTGTTAATTTGCCAGCTAATTTAATGTTGTATCCTCCTTTTCCAATTGCTAAGCTAATTTGGTCTGGTTTTAAAAATACATCAGCACGATGATTTGTTTCATCTAATTTTATAGATGTAATTTTAGCTGGACTTAATGAGCGTTGAATTAATAACTGTGTATTAGTTGTAAAATTAATAACGTCAATGTTTTCGTTTTTTAACTCTCTAACAATTCCATGAATACGAGAACCTTTCATTCCCACACAAGCGCCCACAGGGTCAATTCTGTCGTCGTAACTTTCAACGGCAACTTTAGCACGTTCGCCTGGTTCGCGTACAATTTTTTTAATGGTTATAAGACCATCAAAAATTTCGGGAACTTCAGTTTCAAATAAACGTTCTAAAAATACTGGTGAAGTACGAGAAACGATAATTGAAGGAGAGCCATTTTTTAAATCAACTTTACTAACAACAGCTTTAACAGTATCTCCTTTTTTAAAGAAATCAGAAGGTATTTGTTCTGTTTTAGGAAGTAATAGTTCATTTCCTTCATCATCCATTAACATAATTTCTTTTTTCCAAACTTGATAAACCTCAGCGGTAATAACATCTCCAACTTTTTCTTTGTATTTATTAAATATTTCGCTTTTTTGTAATTCAAGTATTTTTTGCACTAAATTTTGACGAACAGAAAGCACAGCCCTACGACCAAAATCTTCTAATTTAACTTTTTCAGATAAATCTTCACCAATTTCAAAATCAGGTTCTATTTTTTGTGCTTCGCTAAAACTAATGTGTTTATTTTCATCAAAATCAAAAGAATCTTCTGCAAACTCATCATCCACAATTTTACGATTTTTATAAATTTCAACATCACCTTTATCAGGATTAACAATGATATCAAAATTTTTATCTGAGCCAAATTTTTTAATAAGCATGTTTCTAAAAACATCTTCAATTATACTCATTAATGTCGTTTTATCAATGTTTTTATCATCTTTAAACATCGAGAACGATTCTATCAGATTTACTGAACTTTCCATGGTTTTATTAATTAAAATTTAAGTTTAATTTTTGATTCTTTTATTTCGTTTAGGTTAATTTTATGTTGTTTGTTTACGGTAATTTTCCCTTTTCCTAAAGTTTTATTTTCTCTAACTTGATACGTGAGGGTTAAAACAGGTTCATCAAATTCTGTTAACTCTCCACTTAATTTTTCTCCATTAATTAATTTAATATCAAATTCTCTTCCTATATGTCTTTTATACTGACGTGGTATTTCTATTGGACTTGTTGCGCCGTGTGAGCTTACATCTAAACTAAAATCTTCATTATTTTCGTTAAGTGTTTTTTCAATGTATCTACTAAGGGCTACACAATCTGCAATGGTAACACCATTATCACCATCAATAAAAATTTGTATTTGATTATCTGAACTTACTTTAACATTGGTTAAATAAACAGAACTATTATTCAAATGTTGTTCTGCTAATTGAGTTATGTATGCTTTATTAATCATTTACTTTTAAAACGAAGGGGGACTTTTTTGTCCCCCTATCAATTTCATTTTATTTACGAGTGTAAAAGTAGTACAAATTTCTTAAATCACCAAATAAATTGATTTAATTAATTTTGATTTTCACAAATTTTAATAGGGAATTTTACCAACTATAAAGGTACTCTTTACGTTATAAAAGTAAAGAAACAATTTATTAACCTTTAAAAACACGGTTATGAAAACATCAAAAATTAAAACAATAATAACATTAGTAATTGGATTGTTAATGTTTAGTTCTAATGCTAAAGCTAGCATCTCTTCAATAGAAAGTATAAAAGAATATAGCGGCTTAATTATAATTTCAAGTATTGTAATTGGTAGTTTACTTTTTTATGTAATTTATTCTTACTTTAGTAATAGAGCCGAAGAAAGAGATAACATGAGCCATAAACCCATGTATAGAAGTAAACATAAGCACCACCACCAAAGGCACATAGTAAAAAAATCTGCTTAATACTTTTTTTATTGTATAGCTTGTGATGCTATGGCTCTTGCCTCGGTATCAAAAGTTTTTTAATCGTTATACGTGAGGTTATTTTTTAGTTTAAAATGATTTAAGGTAAATTCAATAACATTGCTCATTTGTAAAAACCCAATCTTGTTATTTAAAAAAGCATCAACTGCAATTTCGTTAGCAGCATTTAATATACAGGGCATGTTTCCTCCATCTTTTAAAGCCTTATACGCTAAGTTTAGGTTTTTAAAAGTACTATAATCAGGTTCTTCAAAAGTTAAATTAGCGTAATTGGCAAAATTAAACCGTTCAAAATTATTGCTAATTCTGGCTGGGTAAGCTAATGCATATTGAATAGGGAGTTTCATATCAGGCAATCCTAATTGAGCTTTTAAACTTCCATCTTTAAATTGAACCAAGCTATGAATAATACTTTGTGGGTGAACCACAACTTCAATTTGTGAAGGCTCAAGATTAAAAAGCCATTTTGCTTCAATTACTTCAAGACCTTTATTCATTAAACTTGCACTATCTATAGTAATTTTTGCACCCATGGTCCAGTTAGGATGCTTTAGTGCATCATTTTTTGTTACGTTAATTAAATCTGTAGTTGTTTTACCTCTAAAAGGGCCACCACTAGCAGTTAAAATAATTTTTTCAATTGGGTTATGCCATTCGCCTGCTAAACATTGAAAAATAGCAGAATGTTCGCTATCTACAGGGTAAATATTTACTTCATTTTGTTTAGCTAAAGAAGTTACTAATTCTCCAGCTACAACCAAAGTTTCTTTATTAGCAAGAGCAATTGTTTTTTTGTATTTAATGGCATTAATTGTACTTGCTAAGCCTGCATATCCAACAATGGCAGCTAAAACCAAATCAATAGTTTCCATTTCTACAATTTGTTCAACGGCTTTTGCTCCAGCGTAAACTTTAATAAAATGATCAGCTAAACTGTTTTTTACAAATTGATATTTACTTTCATCAGCAATTACAACGGCATTTGGTTTATGTTTAATTGCTTGAGATATAAGCAACTCTGCATTATTATTGGCAACCAATACTTCTACTTCAAACAAATGTGGGTTTTGGTTAATTACCTCAAGTGCTTGTGTACCAATACTGCCTGTGCTACCTAAAATTGCTATGCGTTTTTTATCCATTAAAAATACTAGGTCAAATTTGCATATAATTTTTGGTATTGCACAATAATAAAAGTTATTGTAAATTTGCCTCGTCTTAAGGGGTGCTTTATACTTTGTATAAGGCTGAGATTATACCCAGTAAAGGTTAAGTAAACAAAAACAAACATTTACGCACCTCAACAGGATAATGCCTGCGTAGTTAAAAAAAATTAAAATAATACACGCCCCTAGTGTTATTATGTTTAATTAAAATGAAAAAAACAAAATGAAAAAAACAAAAATTGGTTTTGCAATACTTGCATTATCTACTGCTTTATTAGCTAAAGCACAAAATCAACTAAGTGTGAAAATAGTTACAAGTGAAATGAAATGTGTTTCTTTTGCAAACATTTCCATAAAAAACACGCTTATTAATACACAAAGTAACATTAATGGCGAATTTGAATTTAAAAGTATTAAAACAGGAAGTTATGTTTTACAAGTGAGTTGTTTGGGCTACGCTCCTTCAACCAGCACAATAATGCTTTCATCAAACGCAAGCCTAAATATTGTTTTAAATGAAAACAGTTCTAATTTAGATGAAGTAGTAGTAAATACTACAAGGGTAACAAACAACAATGGTATGGCTTACAGCAATTTATCTAAAACAGAAATAGATAAAAATAATTTAGGACAAGATGCACCATATTTATTAAATCAATTACCAAATGTTGTAACCAACAGCGATGCAGGTAATGGCGTTGGATATACAGGAATTAAAATAAGAGGCAGCGATATTACAAGAATTAATGTTACTATAAATGGTGTACCGGTAAACGACGCCGAAAGTCAAGGTGTGTATTTTGTTAATATGCCCGATTTTTCATCGAGTGTAAACAACATACAAATGCAAAGAGGTGTAGGCGCAAGTAGTAATGGTGCCGGAGCTTTTGGAGCATCAATAAATTTTCAAACCAACCAATTAAACGATAGCGCTTATGCAAAAATAATAAGTACAGCAGGAAGTTTTAATACTTTTAGAAATTCGTTAATGGCTGGAACTGGGTTAATAAACAATAAATTTACTTTAGATGCCCGCGCATCAAAAATTACAAGCGATGGCTATATAGATAGAGCTAAAAGTAATTTACAATCGTATTACTTAGCCGGTGGTTATTACGGAAAAAAAACTGTTATAAGGTTAATAAATTTTTTAGGCCAAGAAAAAACTTATCAAGCCTGGTATTATGTTGATGAAGATTCGATTAAAAAAGGAAACAGAACTGATAATCCTGCCGGAACTTATTATGATAATAATGGAAATTTAAAGTATTATGATAATGAAACTGACAATTACAAACAAAACAATTTTCAATTGCACTTTATACATCAAATAAATAACAAATTAAATCTTAGCATAACAGGGCACCATACACACGGCGAGGGTTATTATGAACAATATAAACAAAGCCAAAGTTTTTCTAAATATAATTTACCAAATGCTATAACACCAAAAGACACAATTACACAAACCGATTTAATTAGAAGGTTATGGTTAGATAATAATTTTACTGGCGGATTATTTAATTTTAATTATATCCATAGTTATAAACTTAACTTTACATTAGGCGGGGGCTATAATACGTATTTTGGTAAACATTTTGGGAAATTAAGATGGATGCAATTTGCATCAACCTCACAAATAGACTATCAATATTCGGGTTATAATACAAATAAAAACGATGGTAATATTTTTTTAAAAACAAATTATAAGCCAATTAATCAACTAAATTTATTTGTTGATATACAATACAGAAAAGTTGATTATAGATATTTTGGATTATATGATAGTATTAATTCAAAAACACAAGATGCTAATTATAGCTTTTTTAACCCAAAATTGGGGGCAAGTTACGATATAAACTCTGGCAACAACATTTATGGATCGTTTGCTATAGCTAATAAAGAGCCTAATGGTGATGATTTAATAAAAAATTACCCAATTAATAGACCTAGACCAGAAACCATGTACGACACAGAGATAGGATATAGATTTGCGTCGAAAAAATTAACTTTTAACGCAAATTTATACTATATGTATTATAAAAATCAATTAGTGCTTAATGGCGAAATTGACAATGTTGGTAATCCTAAAAGAATTAATGTTGATTTAAGTTATAGAAGAGGTATAGAATTAGATTTATTATATAACATGAATAAATTTATTGCTGTTAAAGGAAATGTAGCCTACTCGCAGAATAAAATTTTAAATTTTAAAGAAATAATAAGCAATTATGATAATAACTATAACCCTTTATCGCCAGTTGTAAACTTATATGCAGAAACAGATATTTCGTTTTCGCCAAACTTAGTAAGTGGAGCACAGCTTATTTTAACCCCAATTAAAAATTTAGAACTAGCTTTAATTAATAAATATATCGCAAGGCAATACTTAGATAATACTGAAAACATAAAAAGAAGTATAAATCCATACAATGTTTTAGATGTAAGATTAAGCTATACCATTTATACTAAATCTTTAAATGAAATAAATTTTATTTTTAGTACTCAAAATATATTAAATGAAAAATATGAAACTAATGGCTATACGTATAGTTATAATGTAGGCAACACACTTTCTACCAAAAACTTTTTATCGCCAGCGGCTCCTAGATATTTTTTAGGTGGGATTAGTATAAAAATTTAGGGTACCCTAAATTTAAAATGAAATTTGTATCTTTGTTAGATGCAAATTTCATTAACTGAAGAAAATTATTTAAAAGCAATTTATCATTTAAGTACTGAAGGTAAAGTTAGTACTAATGAACTATCAAAGCATTTTTCGTTAAAACCAGCTTCAGTAACAGAAATGCTTAAAAAATTATATAATAAAAAGTTAATTAAGTATCAAAAGTACAAACCCGTAAGCTTAACTAAAAAAGGAACAACTATTGCTATTCAAATTATTAGGGGGCACAGGCTTTGGGAAAAATTTTTAGTTGATAAATTAAATTACAATTGGCACGAAGTGCATGAAATTGCTGAACAATTAGAACATATTAAAAGTGTAGATTTAATAAATAAATTAGAAAAATATTTAGGTTATCCAAAATATGACCCACATGGTGACCCTATTCCTAATAAAAACGGCGTTTTACATCCAGTAAAAGCACCAATGCTAAAATACATTAAAAACACAGGAAACTATAAATTAATTGGTTTGGTGAAGCATAACCAAAAGCTACTTGAATATTTAAATGCTATTAAACTTAACATAAATGAAGTGTTTTTAATTCAAAAAATAAATTCAATTGACAACTCGTTTCAAATAAAATTAAAAAAAAGAGAATCAGTTCTTATAAGTAATGATGTTGCAGCTTTATTATTAGTTAATAAAATTTAAGTGATGAATAAGTTGTTAGTAGAGGTAAACTCAAGTGTAAATACAAGTAATAGAATAGGTTTTAAAAAGATATTAGCGTTTCTTGGTCCTGCATATTTAATTAGTGTAGGTTATATGGACCCCGGAAACTGGGCTACAGATATTGCTGGAGGAAGTAAATTTGGGTACAGTTTAATTTGGGTATTGGTAATGAGTAATTTAATTGCATTATTACTTCAAAGTTTTTGTGTTAGACTTGGTGTAGTACAAGGTCAAGATTTGGCTCAAGCATCAAGAGACTATTATCCAAAATTTATAAATATATTTTTATATACACTTGCCGAAATTGCAATTGCAGCATGTGATTTAGCTGAAGTATTAGGTATGGCAATTGGTATTAACTTATTGTTTCCTCAAGTAAGTTTATTAATGGGAGTTTGCATAACTGTTTTAGATAGTTTTGTACTACTGTATTTATTAAACAAAGGCATTAAAAAACTAGAAGCTTTCATAATTAGTTTAGTAGCATTAATTGGACTTTCGTTTTTAATTCAATTAATAATTGCAAACCCATCTCCAAACGAAATTGTAACGGGATTAATACCAAACATTAAAAATAATGAAGCCCTATTAATTGCAATAGGTATAATTGGAGCAACAGTTATGCATCATAACTTATACCTTCATAGTTCGTTAGTGCAATCGCGTAAATTTGAAAAAACACCTGTTGAAATTAAAAAAGCAATAAAATACAACACATTAGATAGTGCAATTGCTTTAAATTTAGCCTTATTTGTTAATGCTGCAATTTTAATTTTAGCCGCAGCTGCATTCTTTAAAAACGGTAAAAATGAAGTTACAGAAATTCAAGACGCGCATCAGCTTTTAGAACCAATGTTAGGCAATACGTTAGCTCCTATTTTATTTGCATTAGCATTAATTGCTGCTGGCCAAAGCAGTACAGTTACAGGAACGTTAGCCGGACAAGTTGTAATGGAAGGTTATTTAAATTTAAGAATTCAACCTTGGGTAAGACGATTAACAACAAGATTAATTGCAATTGTGCCAGCGTTTATTACTATTTTATTTTTTGGAGAACGAGCAACCGGGCAGTTATTAATTTTTAGTCAAGTAGTTTTAAGTTTACAACTTGGGTTTGCTGTTATTCCATTAATTCATTTTGTGAGTAATAAAAGTAAAATGGGGCAATTTGTAATACCAACTTGGCAAAAAATAGCGGCTTGGCTAGCAGCAACAATAATTATTATTTTAAATATTAAATTGGTTTATGCAGAAATTATAGATTTATTATTAAATTCTTCTTACACAGTAATTGTTAGTTTTACGCTTGTGCCCTTTTGCATAATTTGTTTTTTTGTTTTAATATATGTAACGTTTATCCCTTTTATAAAAAAACATTCTAATAAAACTTCAAAATTTCATGCTCAACCAAATAAATTAAAACTGATTACACAAACTAACTTTAATATAATAGGTGTAGCCGTAGATTTTAGTGAAGCCGATAATAAAGCCATTAATAAAGCCATTCAAATTGGCACAAATAATGCAAAAATAATTTTAATACACATTTTAGAAAGTACAGGAGCTGTTGTATATGGCGAAAATACTAATGATTTAGAAAGAGAAGAAGATATTGAACACTTAAAAAATTATCAATTACAATTACAAGAATTAGGTATAATTTGTGATTTTGAACTAGGATTTGGTAATCCTAAAAATTCAATTCCCGCAATTGTAACTAAAAGAAACTGTAATTTGTTAGTAATGGGAACGCATGGTCATAAAACATTTAAAGATTTATTGCTAGGCACTACAGTTGAAGGTGTAAGGCACAATTTAAAAAATGTACCTTTAGTATTAGTTTAATTTAATATTTACTTGATAACTGCCGCTATTACTTGCGTTATAAACGGTTTCGTAAATAGAGATGTAAAGCATGCCATTTGTTTTAATTTTATTTGATCCTTTTGTATTTGATTTATAAAGTTCGCCACTATCACCTACTTTGTAAACAACTTGCCCATAACTTGCATAACCGCCATTATCGTATTCATCCCCTTCTCCACCAGTGTATGGAGGGGTATAACTTGTTGCTGATGTTGATTTACTGCTTCCATCAGGTTTGTATTTCCCGTTACTTAAACTAGCAAGTGTAATTTCGCCGGTTGCAGAAATTGAAATTTTTTGACCAGCCTTTACTTGTAATCCTGTTTTAAGCCAACCTCCATTAGTATTTCCACTAATGTGTTTATTAGCATTTAATTTAAAATTATTTAAAGAATTATTTCCGGAAGGAATAAAAATTTCGAATTTTTAAATTTTTGAGTTAGATCCCCAAATCATATATTATTCGATAGAGCTCATCAAACTGAGCAACTTTTGTGAAGACACCTCATGGTTATCTATTATGGTATGCATGGTATAGCAGTTTGAATGGGTCTAACTATGAAAATGACAAAAATTTTCAAAAATTCATAACTTTTGTAAAATAAAACAAATTCGAAAAATCTTTTCGGAATATAGTAGTTGGAGGGCAATACTTCATTTTTGCTTCCTAGA
>CAZAPH010000036.1:0-8632 GCA_964487105.1 uncultured Akkermansia sp. | reverse complement strand
AGGAATAAAAATTTCGAATTTTTAAATTTTTTCTTTTGGAACACTTAAATTTCCGTATTCGGTTTTTACATCTAATTTAGAAAAATTATATGTACCACCCATTGTGTAAGTGTTGTCAATTAAAATTACATCTTCAAAACTAATATCATTACTATAATTTGCACTACTTAATATTTCATTATAAGCGGCATCAATAGTATATTCACTCACATCTTCAGTTAAATTATTATTTTTAGGATCGTCAATAAATTCTTTTATATAATATAAACATTTAGTACCTAATTTTACTAAATCAGCATAAGATGTTTTTTTTATTTCATCGGTTGATGATGAAGATAAAAGTTTACAGTAATTTTTAGTTTTTTCAGCAATAGATGGGTCTTTTCCAAAACCTATATTAACACTACTAATTTTAGATACAGGAATGTTAAGTTTACCATAAGATGTTAAAAATTCTACATCATTAAGTGTAGTAGTGCCTTTTATTTGATTACCATCTAATAAATCTAAACTTACTTCAGCTACTTTTTGTGCGAAGCCTAATTGACAAGCTAATACTACTGCGAAAAAACTAAAAATTTTCATAATAGATATAATTTATTAATATGATCCTCCACCTGAAGTTCCACCTAAAATACTTGCATTACCTCCAGAAAGATTTTTAGGTTTAATAGCTATTGTAGGGACTTTATTTATATGAATAATTTGTTGAGCGTAGGCGCCTAAAAATAAACCACTTATTTCAGCATCTTGATCTGTCATAATAATAACTAAATCAGAGCCATTTTTTTCAGCATATTCAACAGTTGAGTTAGCTCTATTTTTAACGTCTTTAATTACTTCGCCCGAATAAACAACTCCACTAGCCGTTGCTAAATCTCCTATTTGTTTTAAAATTAAATGCATCTCTTCTATTAATTCAATTTCGTTTGAACCTAATAAAGCTACGGCTTGTAATTGTGCGCTAAAACATTTTGCAAAATCAATGGCGTAATTTACTTTTTGACGTGAATTTACACTTGAATCAATTGGGATTAATATTTTAGAATAACCCTTTTGATTTGCTTTGCTACTCATTACCATTGTTGGGCAAGGTGATTTAGTTAACACTCTTAAAGCAATACTACCAATTACTAACTCTTCTAATGGAGAATAACCGTGTGTACCCATAACAATTAAAGAAGCTTCAATTTCTTTAGCAGTTTCGTTAATTATATGACTAGGGCTGCCCGATTTAATAATTGTATTTACTTTAACTCCATATTTTTTTGTAATATCACTTGCTAATTGATTTAACTTTGTTTCTATTTCTTTTTCAAAATTTGCAGGTGTTTCTATTTTAACCATAGGTAAAAACATATTTACTGCTTGAAATTGTGAATTAATTATATGCAGTAAATAAACATCAGCCTTACCTAATTGCGCAGTAAATGCTCCATGTTCAATTGCTAATAAAGATGTTGAACTAAAATCAACAGGTATTAAAATTTTTGAAGGATTAAAGTTGTTCATAGTTTTATTTTTTTATTGTTTTTATTGTTTGTTAAATTATTCTTTTTTAGGTTCTTCTACTATTTGTTTTTTTGTTGGAAATTTTACAACTATGCCTCCAAAAAATAATGCGCCTTTATCCCACCCTGCTTCTAAATTAATTCCAAAATTTTTGGTTGCATAATATCTAACGCCAATAGTTGAAGAAAAATATGTTGCAATACCAGTTTTAAAGTTATACATTTTTTCTGGAACTTCTTTCCCTAAAACAGAGGATTTAAATTGAATATTTGTTTGGTATCTCGAAATACCAAGTGTACCGCCCATATAAGGATCCCATTTGGTGTTTTTTTCATCTGCTAAAAAATGATAATTTCCTCTAAAACCAACAGCCACAACTTCAATACTAATTGTAGTATTATCTAACTGGGTTTCTATAATATTATTAGATTGGTTTAATTCATCATAAATATCTGAAATATCTATATCCATTTTCCAATAACTTGCGGCTAAACCAATACTTACATCATTTTGAGCAAAGTACTCTCCTTTAAAATTAAAAACAGGTGTGTTTTTTACACCTATTTGGTATTTATTTTGTAGGTTAGATTTATAATATAATTTTAAAGCTGTTTTAAGTACAAAAGCTGAAACATGCGGCACACCAACATTTGGAGATAGTGTAATATCGCCTTCATTTATTATTTGTGATTTACAAATAACAGTTGCAATTATTAAAAAACAGCAATAAATTTTTTTCATATTAAACTGTTAGTTTTTTATAACGAGGGCGTTTAGGTTCAATATTTCCTAAACGTTTTTTCCTATTTTCTTCGTATTCACTGTATCCTCCTTCAAAATAATACACACTGCTATCTCCTTCAAATGCTAAAATATGTGTACAAACTCTATCTAAAAACCATCTATCGTGACTAATAATAACAGCGCAACCTGCAAAATTTTCTAAACCTTCTTCTAAAGCACGTAAAGTATTTACATCTAAATCATTTGTTGGCTCATCTAACAATAACACATTGCCTCCTTCTTTTAATGCCATTGCTAAATGTAAGCGGTTTCTTTCTCCACCAGAAAGTACGCCACATTTTTTACTTTGATCGTTTCCACTAAAATTAAATCTACTAATGTAAGCTCTACTATTAATTGATTTGCCTTCAAACATTAGACTTTCTGTTCCACCACTTAAAACATCATAAACAGTTTTATTAGGATCTATATCTTTATGCGTTTGATCTACATAACTAATTTTTACTGTTGGTCCAACTTTAAATTCACCTTCGTTAGGTGTTTCTAATCCCATTATCATTTTAAACAATGTTGTTTTTCCAGCTCCATTAGGGCCTATAATTCCTACTATTCCGGCTGGAGGTAATTTAAAGTTTAATTTTTCATACAACAATCTATCTCCAAAACCTTTTGCAACATTGATAGCTTCAATTACTTCGCTACCAAGCCTTGGACCGTTAGGAATAAAAATTTCTAAATTTTCTTCTTTAGTTTTAACATCTTCGCCCAACATTTTTTCATAATTACTTAAACGTGCTTTTTGTTTTACACCACGTCCTTTAACTCCTGCACGCACCCACTCTAACTCACGGGCTAAATTTTTTTGTCGTTTACTTTCAGATTTCTCTTCTTGTTTTAAACGCTCACGTTTTTGTTCTAACCAACTACTGTAATTTCCTTTCCAAGGAATACCTTCACCTCTATCTAATTCTAAAATCCAACCGGCTACATTATCTAAAAAGTATCTATCGTGAGTAACAGCAATAATAGTGCCTTTATATTGTTGTAAATGTTGTTCTAACCAATCAACACTTTCGGCATCTAAATGGTTAGTAGGTTCATCTAACAATAAAATGTCTGGTTCTTGTAAAAGCAAGCGGCAAAGAGCAACACGGCGGCGTTCACCACCAGATAGGATATTAATTGGGGTATCACTTTCTGGGCAACGTAATGCATCCATTGCTCTTTCTAATCTATTATCTAAATTCCATAAATCTTGTTGATCAATAAGTTCTTGTAATTGAGCCTGACGATTAATTAATTTATCCATTTTATCAGGATCGTTAATTATTTCTTCGTCCATAAATTTATTATTTACTTCTTCAAACTCGTTTAAAATATCAACTTGTTTTTGTACACCTTCGCGCACAATTTGAATTACAGTTTTGGTTTCATCAAGTTTAGGTTCTTGCTCAAGCATACCAATGCTATAACCTGGAGATTGATGAATTTCTCCAATGTAATCTTTATCAATACCTGCCATAATACGCAGTAATGATGATTTACCAGAACCATTTAATCCTAAAACGCCAATTTTTGCGCCGTAATAAAATGAAATATAAATATCTTTTAAAACTTGTTTTTGTGGAGGGTGAATTTTACTAACATTCACCATACTAAAAATAATTTGTCTTCCTTCGGGGGTGCTACTCATAACTTTAATTTAAAGCGTTAAGATAGCAAATGATTAGGATAAAAGCTAAGTTTATAGAAAAAATTATTTATTTTCTAAAACTTTTTTAATGTTTGGCTTAAAGTAAAGTTCTGATTTAAGGATTTTACCATCTTCTCTATAAATAGGTTGGCCATTAGCATCTAATTTACTCATATTACTACGTTGAATTTCATCAAAAACTTCAGCAATTTTATGTTGTAAACCATGTTTTAATATGGTACCAAATAAAATGTATAATTGGTCGCCTAGGGCATCGGCAATTTCAACAATATCTCCATTTTTACAAGCTTCAAGGTATTCGTCGTTTTCTTCTTTTATTAATGCATGCCTTAAGTTGTAAGTTTTTTCATCAACTAAAGTAATTTCGTTTGCATTTCCAATTTTAAATGTATCATGAAATAAAGCAACTGCGTTAATTTTATCTTGTAAGCTACTCATTACTTTTTTATTACTTTTTTATTACTTTTTTATTATTATATTCTTCGTTTATTAGCGGAACAACTTGGTTTGTAATATCTAAAGTTGCGTTACCTAATAACATTGTAGGAACAGATTCGCTATACGAAAGAATATAATCATATTTACCGGCATTCCATTTTAGTAAAAATTCTTTTATATTTTTTTGAAAAATTTCATTTTTCTCTGCAATATCCATGGTTAAATTATCAATTTGCAATTGCTTATTTTGTGCATCCTTTTCTATTTGTTGAATTTTTTTTGCTTTTGCATTTAACTCCGCTTCACTTGCAATACCTGCTTTTGCTGAGTTTTGATAATCCATCATTTCTTTTTCGTAATTTTGTTGTAAAGCCATTAAACTTCCTTCAATTGCAGATCTTCTACTTTTCGCTTCTTTTTCTAAGTCTTTTACTTCATTTGAAGTTTCATTTAAAATATCTAAATTAATAAATGCAATTTTACCGGTAGGCTCGGTTCCTATTTGTTCTATCTTTTTAGGTTTTAAATTAATATTATTAGCTAAACTATCTGAATTAATTATTTTACTATGGCAAACTTCAGAATTTGGATTTGCACAAGATTTATAAAACAAGTAACCAACTGCAACTACTAATACACCATTAACTGTAAGTAAAATTTTATTCATTCTGCTAATTTTAACACAAATATAATCAGTTTAATACTTTATAAAAAAAATATAGTAACTATAATACAGAAATTAAAGAACTTTAACAAGATGGATTTAATTTTGAAAATAATTATTTAAGGCTAAATGTACTTTGGGGTGGTTAATTAATGAAGAATGTAACTCTGTTAAACACCATTGTTTAGATTTTAATTGCGCTTGTTGTTGATTGGTTAACAAAAACGACTTAACAAATAACGGAATATTTTTATCAGCATTAAACTCAAAACTCAATTGTTGATTTTCGGGATATTGCACAAAATTTATATCTAAAACATTGTAGTTTCTGTTAAAAACGTTTACAAATGGGGTTATAAAAAAACAAACCACACATATATAAAATAATGGTTTTTGAAACAATATACTTAGGCTAAAATAACGTTGTTTTGTTTCGCCAAAAAACAAAATAATTAAAACACCTATAAATACAATATTTATAAACCAATTGGCATAATTTAAATTTGTTGAATTTGGAAATAATAAAATTATTAGCGAAAGATGAAATAATATTCCTAAACTAACCGCAAGGTAACGCGCTATTGGATATAATAAAGCCACACCAATTAAAAAAACTAAAACTGGAATTATTTTCCCAATTTTAATAAAAAAACCATATTGCCTTACACTAAATATACTTGTATATTGGTTTAAAAAGGGTTGTAAAACATCTTCTACAAAATAATTATTAAAATTATACAAAGCATTAGACATATAAATTGAAATAATTAATAATTGTAAATAAATAAATATAACCGTGTTTTTATGCGGATTATCAACTCTTCCGTTAAACAACAGTAAAAGCATTAAAATAATATTGTAGGTTAAAAACCAAGGCTGCAACCTACTTAAATCTAACATAACTAATAATGTATTTATTAAAATACTAATCAAAATTAAAAGCCTTTCGTATTTAAAAATAAGCGACAAGGCAAGACATAAACAACTTAAAATAGTTAAATAACCATCTATTTTAAAATTTAAATTAATTATTGGAGCAGTAGGGAAAAACCTTTCGCTTAACCATAATTTATAACTTAAACAAAAAGATAAAATTAAACTTATAACAATTATGCTTTTAAGTAACTTTAAACGTTGAGGTATAGAAAGTGTATGATTTGTCATTTTATTAATTTAATCTGCCAGAACCGTAATATGTTTTTTTAAAATAAGCATCATCTAAACTGCTAATCATTACTCCCTTACTTGTACTTGCATGTACAAATTTTTCATCTTTTATATAAACCCCCACATGTGAAACACTTTTACCATTAGTTACAAAAAATACCAAATCTCCTTCTTGCAAATTAGATCGTTTAATTTTATCACACGATTTGTAAATATCACCTGAACTTCGCTCTGTGTTTTTATTATAAACTTTTCTAAATAAAATATTAGTAAAACAACTGCAATCAGTTCCGTTTTTATCGCAACCGCCATATTTATAAGGTGTTCCATACCAATCTGCAATAAAACTGTACAATTTATTTTCTTCCACTTTATGTTTATTAATCCCTAATTTTTCTTCTACTATTGCAATTTTTGAAGCCGAAATTTTTACTTCTGTAGGTTTTGTTTTTGTTGTTTGCGTTTGTTTTTTATGTTTACACGAAACAATAACCAACACTAAAAAACTTAAAATTAAATATGTTTTTCTTTTTATTATAGCTTAAAGTTAAGCATTATATTAACTTAATAATTAAACAGTTACATCCTTTTTTAGACAACGTATTGTTAAAAACCTAAAAGCAGTATTTTGTTTGAAAAAACCTAAATTAATAGTTATCTTTATGGTTTAGTACTTATTAAATGGAAGATATAACAACTAAGACAACTACTTTGAAAACAAAAATAACGCAAGAAGTATTAGTTAAAGCGTACGAATTAATGTGTACTGCTAAAAGTATGGCAGAGCTATATGAAGCAAATAAAGATGTTACAGCAAAGTATGTACACGCTACAAGTAGAGGTCATGAAGCCGTTCAAATTGCTTTAGGATTACAATTAATGCCTATTGATTTTTTAAGTGCCTATTATAGAGATGATAGTATTTTGCTTTCAATTGGTATTAAACCTTTTGAGTTAATGTTACAATTGCTTGCCAAACGAAACGATCCTTTTAGTGGAGGAAGAACTTACTACTCGCACCCTAGCTTAAAACGCGATGATATGCCTAAAATTCCACACCAAAGTAGTGCAACAGGCATGCAAGCCATACCAACTACAGGTATTGCATTAGGCTTACAATACATTCAAAAAAACAAAATGGTTTCAAACAATGAAGATAAAGCTATTGCAGTTTGTTCTTTAGGTGATGCCAGTTGTACAGAGGGTGAAGTTTCTGAAGCATTTCAAATGGCTGCTCTAAAACAATTACCAATATTATTTTTTGTACAAGATAATGAATGGGATATTAGTGCGCATGCAAAAGAAATTAGAGCTCAAGATATTTCAGAATTTGCTAAAGGTTTTAAAGGGATAGAATCTAGAACTATTGATGGAACTGATTTTATTTTAAGCTACAACACAATAAAAGAAGTAATTGAAAAAATAAGAACAGAAAGACGTCCGTTTTTAATACACGCAAAAGTGCCTTTATTAAACCACCACACAAGTGGCGTAAGAAAAGAATGGTACAGAGATGATTTAGAAGAAGCCGAAAAAAGAGACCCCTTGCCTCGTTTAAGAAACCAACTTATTATATCGGGTGTTGAAGCATTAAAAATTAAAGAAATTGAGCAAAAAGCTAAGCAAATTGTTGAGCAAGACTATAAAAAAGCGCTTGAAGAAGAAGACCCTAAACCAGAAGATTTATTTTTACACGAATTTGCAGAAACTCCAATAAAAGAAGAAATGGGCGAAAGAGCACCAGCAGGCAAACAAGCTACTGTAATGGTTGATAGTGCGCTTTTTGCAATTAGAGAATTAATGAACAAGCACCCCGAATGTTTATTGTATGGGCAAGATGTAGGCGCAAGATTAGGCGGTGTATTTAGAGAGGCTGCAACTTTAGCACAACAATTTGGCGACCATAGAGTTTTTAATACACCCATACAAGAAGCTTTTATAGTTGGTTCTACCGTAGGGATGAGTGCCGTAGGACTAAAACCAATTGTTGAAGTACAATTTGCAGATTATATTTGGCCAGGACTAAATCAATTATTTACTGAAGTGAGTAGAAGTTGTTATTTAAGTAACGGCAAATGGCCGGTAAGTATGATTTTAAGAGTACCCATTGGTGCTTATGGAAGCGGTGGGCCTTACCACTCAAGTTCTGTAGAAAGTGTTTTAGCAAATATTAGAGGAATTAAAATTGCCTACCCAAGTACTGGCGCCGATTTAAAAGGCTTAATAAAATCGGCTTATTACGACCCCAACCCCGTAGTTATACTTGAACACAAAGGTTTGTATTGGAGTAAAATTAAAGGTACTGAAGATGCAAAAACTATTGAGCCAGACGAAAACTACATTATACCTTTTGGTAAAGCACGTATAGTTCAAGTTGCAAGTGATGAAACTAT
>CAZAPH010000035.1:0-24385 GCA_964487105.1 uncultured Akkermansia sp. | reverse complement strand
ATATTATTGCATTTTCAAGGTTCGTAACAAATCCTAATGCATAATTTGGGTTTAATTAGTAAAAGTAAACTGATTATTTTTTACATCAATAACAATTTGGTTATCCTTATTAATTTTACCGGCTAAAATTTGTTTACTTAACTCATTTAAAATTTGTTTTTGTATTACTCGTTTTACTGGCCTTGCCCCAAATTGTGGGTCGTAACCTAGTTGTGCAATCCAATCTAATGCAGCATCTGTAACGCTTAAAGTAACATGTTGTTCTTTTAAACTATTTATAATAATGTTTAATTGAATTTTTTCTTTTTTTAAGATATCTTCTCTTTGTAAAGTTTCAAACATAATTACATCATCAATTCTATTTAAAAATTCGGGTCTAACCGATTTTTTAAGTAATTCAAAAACTTCGTTTTTTGTTTTAGCAATTATTTTTTCTTTGTTAGTAACATTAAGTTTTTCAAAATTATCTTGTATAATGTGAGAGCCTATATTACTCGTCATTATAATAATGGTATTTTTAAAATTAACAATTCTACCTTTATTGTCTGTTAATCTTCCATCGTCTAAAACTTGTAACAAAATATTAAAAACATCAGGATGAGCTTTTTCAATTTCATCAAGTAAAATTACACTGTAAGGTTTTCTTCTAACAGCTTCAGTAAGTTGGCCTCCATCTTCAAAGCCAACATAACCTGGAGGAGCGCCAATTAAGCGACTAACGGTGTGTTTTTCTTGATATTCACTCATGTCTATTCTTGTCATTGAATTTTCATTATTAAATAAAAATTCTGCTAATGCTTTTGCAAGTTCTGTTTTACCAACACCAGTTGTACCTAAAAAAATAAATGAGCCAATAGGTTTTTTTGCATCTTGTAAACCTGCGCGACTTCGCCTTACAGCATCGGCAATACTTTCAATGGCTTCTGTTTGCCCAACCACACGTTTTTGTAATTCAGCTTCTAAAAATAAAAGTTTTTCTTTTTCGCTTTGCAACATTCTGTTTAAAGGTATTCCTGTCCACGCACTTATTACAGCAGCAATATCTTCGCTATCAACTTCTTCTTTTACTAATTGTGAACCATTGTTTTTTGCTTCACTTAATTTTTCTTCTAAATTTTTTAAATGTTGTTCAGCTTCTTTTACTTTACCATATCTAATTTCGGCAACTTTACCATAATCACCTTGCTTTTCATAATTAATGGCTTGTTGTTTTAAATTTTCAATTTCAAGTTTAATTTTTTGAACACCTTCAATAGCCTCTTTTTCGCTTTGCCATTTTGCTTTTAAGTTGTTGCTTGTATCTCTTAAATTAGCTATTTCATTATTTAAAATTTCAACTTTATTGGTTTCATTTTCACGTTTCATAGCTTCACGTTCAATTTCAAGTTGCATTATTTTACGTTCAACCTCATCAAGTTCAATAGGCATGCTATTAATTTGCATACGTAGTTTACTTGCGGCTTCATCCATTAAGTCAATAGCCTTATCTGGTAAAAATCTATCATTAATATAACGTTGGCTTAATTCAACTGCTGCAATAATGGCTTCATCTTTAATGCGAACTTTATGATGAGTTTCATATTTTTCTTTTATTCCACGTAAAATAGAAATAGCATCTTCCGCATTTGGTTCATCAACCATAACTTTTTGAAAACGTCTTTCAAGTGCTTTATCTTTTTCAAAATATTTTTGATATTCGTTTAATGTTGTGGCGCCAATTGATCTTAGTTCGCCTCTAGCTAAAGCAGGTTTTAAAATATTAGCGGCATCCATTGCGCTTTCGCCACCACCTCCGGCACCAACAAGGGTATGTATTTCATCTATAAACAAAATAATTTCGCCATCAGCATTAATAACTTCTTTCACAACAGATTTTAAACGCTCTTCAAATTCACCTTTATATTTAGCTCCCGCAATTAATGCACCCATATCTAAACTAAATACTTGTTTTGATTTTAAATTTTCGGGCACATCTCCATTGTTAATTCTGTGCGCTAAACCCTCAGCAATTGCAGTTTTACCAACACCAGGTTCGCCAACTAAAATAGGGTTGTTTTTTGTTCTGCGAGATAATATTTGCAAAACGCGTCTTATTTCATCATCTCTACCTATTACTGGGTCTAATTTTCCCTTTCGTGCTTGGTCATTTAAGTTTATTGCATATTTATTTAGTGCATTGTAGGTGTCTTCTTGCGTTTGAGATGTAACATGACTTCCTTTTCTTAAATTAGCAATTGCTAATTTTGCATTTTTTTCTGTTAAACCTGCATCTTGTAATATTTTAGCGCTTGGGTCTTTACCAGAAACAAGGGCTATAATCAAATGCTCTATCGAAACAAATTCATCTTTAAATTCTTTTATTAATGTATTTGCTTTTATAATTACATTGTTTAAGTCAGACGATAAATAAGGTTGCTGAGTATCAGAAGTACTTTTTGGCATTGATTTTAATTGAGCATCAACAATTTTTGTAATGTTACTAGCATTGATGTTTGATTTTTTTAAAATAAAAGGCAGTACATTTTCATCAACTAAAATAATTCCTTTTAATAAATGAATGGGTTCTATAGCCTGATGTTTATTTTCAGAAGCAATTTGCAAGGCTTGTTGTATTACTTCTTGTGCTTTGATGGTATAATTATTAAAATTCATAGTTTTATTTTTATATAAATGAATACATAAAATATTCCAATAGTAATAGTATGATATTTAGTCAGATTTTTTAAAAATATAAGGACTATTTGTCTATAAAACTCTATTTATAAAGTCATTTGGTCATGGTTTTTTAAACAAATAATTGTGATTATTTATGTGTTTTTTTAGAAATTTATTTTAGAAATTGCTTATCTTTAAAGCTAATTAATTTTATTTTTTTTATGTGTGGTATTGTTGGATACATTGGTAAGCGCGAAGCTTATCCTATTTTAATAAAAGGGTTGCAACGACTTGAATATAGAGGTTACGATAGCGCAGGTGTAGCTATGCTTGACGAGAAAAATCAATTAAATGTATTTAAGAAAAAGGGTAAAGTTGCCGAATTGGTTGATTTTGCAAAGAATCAAAATACTAAAGGTACAATTGGAATTGGTCATACAAGATGGGCTACACACGGCGAACCTAATGATGTTAATTCTCACCCACATTATTCTCAAAGTAAAAATATGGTAATGATTCATAATGGAATCATTGAAAATTACGCTTCAATAAAAGAAAATTTAAAAAAACGCGGACATAATTTTTTAAGTCAAACTGATACCGAAGTGCTTGTACATTTAATTGAAGAAATTTTACAACATGAAAAATGTAAATTAAGCGAAGCTGTACAAATTGCATTAAAACAAGTTATTGGTGCCTATGCAATTGTTGTATTAGATAAAAATGACCCAGATGTATTAGTTGCAGCAAAAAAAGGAAGTCCAATGGTAATTGGAATAGGGAATGGTGAGTTTTTTATTGCTTCCGATGCCTCTCCAATTGTAGAGTACACTAAAAATGTAGTTTATTTAGAAGACGAACAGGTAGCATCATTAAGACGTGATAAAGATTTAAAAATTAAAAATTTAAAAGATAAAGAGGTAACGCCTTTTATACAAGAATTATCAATAGAACTTGAATCGATTGAAAAAGGTGGCTATGATCATTTTATGCTTAAAGAAATTTATGAGCAGCCACGGTCGGTGTTAGATAGTATGAGGGGTAGATTAAATGCAACAAATGCAGAAATTAAATTAGGCGGGATTGAAGATCATCGTAAAAAATTTGAAAAAGCTAAACGAATTATTTTTATTGCTTGTGGAACAAGTTGGCATGCTTGTTTAGTTGGAGAATATTTATTTGAAGAAATGGGACGTATTCCAGTTGAGGTAGAGTATGCATCTGAATTTAGATATAGAAATCCAGTAATTTATGAAGATGATATTGTAATTGCAGTTTCACAAAGCGGCGAAACAGCTGATACACTTGCAGCTATTGAATTAGCAAAAAGTAAAGGCGCAACAGTAATTGGAATTTGTAATGTTGTTGGTAGTAGTATTGCTAGGGCAACCCATTGCGGTAGTTATACACATGCAGGGCCTGAAATTGGTGTTGCAAGTACAAAAGCATTTACTGCTCAAATAACGGTTATTACATTAATGGCACTTGAATTAGCAAAAGTAAGAGGAACTTTACCAGAAAGTAGATTTAGACAATTGTTATATGAATTAGAATCTGTTCCTTCAAAAATAGAAGAAGTATTAAAATTAAACGATTCTATTAAAGCCATTGCATTTAAATACAAAGATAGTTCTAATGCTCTTTATTTGGGAAGAGGTGTTTCTTTTCCTGTAGCATTAGAAGGTGCTTTAAAATTAAAAGAAATTAGCTATATCCATGCAGAGGGATACCCTGCAGCTGAAATGAAACACGGACCAATTGCATTAATAGATGAAGCAATGCCTGTGTTTGTAATTGCTACCAAAGGAGCAAATTATGAAAAAGTAGTTAGTAACATTCAGGAAGTTAAAGCACGTAAAGGACAAGTAATTGCGGTAGTTACCGAAGGAGATCACGAAGTGAAAAATATGGCAGATCATACAATAGAAATTCCCGAAACCGACGAATTATTAGTGCCGTTAATTTCTGTAATTCCACTTCAATTACTATCATATCATATTGCTGTAATGCGAGGATGTAATGTTGATCAACCAAGAAATTTAGCTAAAAGCGTTACTGTAGAATAATTATAGTATTTTATAAACCTTAAATTTAGGTTGTTAACATTCTAGTTGCAATAATTTATTTATTTCAAATTATTTTTAAGTTTATTACACAGTATTTTTAATCTGTGCTTGTATATACGGTAAAAGAATCAAACAGATTAAATTATGCATTATCAATATTTCTTTTAAAAGGAATAGGGATTCAATTTAATATAACAACAAATGTTGATTACTTTAATACATACGAAGGATTAAAGCTTAATTATTCTAACATAAATTTAAACGCTAACATTCAAATTATTCCTCATTCAATTTTATTTGATTATGGAATAAAGGATTATCCAATTGAAGTTAAGCAAAGTAAACAATTTTATAAATATTTTTTTCATACTTCTAAACTTACTATTCCATTTGATTTGTTTGGCGCAGCGTTTTGGTTACTTACCAGATACGAAGAATATTTGCCTCATAAAATTGATAAATATCAACGTTTTAGTTATAAAAATTCATTAGCGTATCAATATGATTTTATCGAAATGCCAATTATTAATTTTTGGTTAGATGAGTTTAAAAATATTTTAATTCAAAATTTTAATTTTAAAATTAGTTTTAATTCAAATAAATATCAGTTTTTAAGTAGCATTGATATTGATAATGCATATAAATATAAACACAAAGGTTTTGTTAGAACATTAGCGGGTTTTGTAACAGATATTAAATACAAAAAAAACATTTCAGAAAGATTAAAAGTAATATTTAATAAAAAAAGAGATCCATACGATGAGTATGATTTTTTAATAGAGATACATAAAAAGTATAATATTAATTGCATATACTTTTTTTTAATTGGCGATTATGGTATAAACGATAAAAACCACTCAGCAACCAATTTAAATTTTCAATCGTTAATTAAACGTATAGCAGATTATTCTATGATAGGAGTACATCCATCTTACGGCAGTAAAGATAAGTTACAACAAATAAAAATAGAGATTAATCGGTTATCAAATATTACTCATAAAACTATAAGAAAAAGCAGACAACATTTTTCTATTTTAAGCTTTCCAAAAACGTATAATCAACTTTTACAAGCTTCTATCATTGAAGATTATAGTATGGGTTATACAAATTGCAACGGTTTTAGAGCTAGTTATTGTTTGCCTTTTAATTGGTATAATTTAACTGAAGAAAAAACCACTGAATTAACTGTATATCCATATTGTATTTCTGAAGTAACATTATTTCAAAAAGCAACAAATTATAATATTGTTGAAGTTTATAAACAAATAATTAACCAAGTAAAACTATACAATGGCTTTAATTGTATTATTTTTCATAACGATACGTTTAATAGTTCAACAAAACAATTGTATGAAGATATAATTCAATATTCAAAAACTTAAAATTGAATATAATTATTTTTTGCCTAAATTTATTTTGTATTGTATTCCAAAACTACACCCAAATCCTGGGCTACCGCTCCATTTAGAAATAATATAATAGTTATAGTCTTCATTATTTGTTTTCATTTTAGTATAGTTTACAAATGGTGCATAAAACTTAAAATTAATCCCAAAATCTCCAAAGTAAATCCTCGGACTTAAAAAAATTGTACCAAAAGTACCATCGCCTTTTAAAATTAAATTTGTAGGATCGTTGGCTTTATAGGTTAATTTTGAATAACCAAATTCTCCTCCAATTAATAAATCAAATTTTTTAGCAGTAATTGCATGTAAACTTGCAGCCAAAGCTATATCAAACGAATTGGCAGTTGGTGTTATATTTGTAGTTGTGTCTTTTGATGTGAAAAAATTGTTGTTTTTAAAATTTAAACCAACCCCAAATAATTTATGTAAACCATACTCAGCACCTAAGTTAAAGTTTTTACTTGCGGCTCTATCTGTTTTTGTTGTGTTTGCAACATAGTTAGTGTTTTTAGTTTTATAGTTATAGGTTGTGTTATATATTTCTATACCAAAATTTGAATGTATAACTAATAAATTTTTATCAAAAGATTGTGCGTTTACAACACTTGAAATAAAAAAAATAATAAAAATAATAAACAAAAAATTAATTGTCTTTTTCATACTACTAAAATTAGTAAATTTTAAATTACAAATTGAATTTCTTTAGTCTCAAATATAAATAATAGCCCATTTTCGTCTAATAAAGCTATTTTACCATCTTCATAAACCGTATCAATTTTTAATTGTTTAACTACATTGTTTATTTTAAAAGTATGAAAAGTTTTATAAGCAAATAAATTATTAAAATATAATTCATTTATTGTGTTTAATTTATTTTGTCTTAAGTAAAGTATGTATTTTTCAAAATATTTACAAAAATTTTCTAAAGCTTTTTCCAAATTAACCTCATAGCCTAATTGAGCCAATGAAGTAGCATTTTGCACATCTTTAAATTGTTTTTGATTAATATTTAAGCCTACACCAATAACACTATTTTTTAAATTTTCGCCTTTATAAACATTTTCAATTAATATGCCACCAATTTTCTTTTTATTCACCAAAATGTCATTTGGCCACTTAATTTTAATGTCAAATTGGCTTTTGTTTAAATACTGTGCCATTAAGTCATAACAAGCTAAAGCAGCACATTTAGATAAGTAAAATTGTTTACTAATTTGTAAATGATGAGTATTTAAAATTATACTTAACGTAAGGTTACAAGCCTTTTCGGTAAACCAAGTATTACCTCTTTGCCCTTTACCTTTAGTTTGGTTGTGGGTATGTATTAATGTACCATCTAGCACATTAACGTTCTTTAACAGCTCAATGGCATAAGAATTGGTACTTTCTGTTTCAGTTAAAAATATACAATTTGAACCAATAAAAAGTGTTTCCATTTAAGCAAAAAGATTAAATTTGTTGTTTACTGTAAACATAATAAAAAAATAAAAATCAACATAAAAAAATGGCAAAATCACCGGGTAAAAAACCTGTTCAAAAAATAAAAAAACCTTTAAAAAAATCTGCAAAAAAGGTTGTTGTTAAAAAAACAGCACCTAAAAAAGAAATTACCGAAAAAGAAAGGGCGATTAGAGCAGCTAACTTAATTGCAAATTCCGAAAAAAAGGGAAATTTTAAAACAACAACAAAACGTCCTAAAAAAAATGCAACAAAAGCACAAACAAATGGTTTGCTTGAAAGTATTATTGAGGGAATGAAAGAGAAAAAAGCAAAAAATATAACAATTTTAGATTTGAATAAAATTGAAAATAAAGTATGTGATTTTTTTGTGATTTGTGATGCAGATAGTAAAACACATGTAAATTCTATTGCAGATAGTATTGAAGATACAGTATTAAAATTAGCTAATGAAAAACCTTATCATGCCGAAGGACATCAAAATGGCGAATGGATTTTAATAGATTATATTAATATTGTTGTGCACGTATTTTTAAAAGAAATGCGTGATTATTATAACATAGAATCATTATGGGGCGATGCAGAATTTAAAATTATAGAAGATTAAATTTAATTATGAGTAACGAACAAAATAACCAAACAAATAATAACCAAAACTCTGAAGAAGAACGCAAAAAGCAATTTGATAGAATGCGCGAACGCTTTGGAAAAAACAATAATTCTTTTGGTGGAAATAAAAATAATGGTAATAATTTTTATTGGATTTATGCAGCTATTGTAGGCGTATTAATTTTTATAATTTTCTTTGGTCAAAATAGTTTTTCGCCGCGGGTTATAGAAATAAGCCAAGGTAAATTTTTTAACGAAATGCTTGCTAAAGGCGATGTTACTGATGTGGTAATAGTAAATAAAACAATTGCTAGAATTAGTGTTAACCCAGATAGTGCTCTTAAATTAGATAGATATAAGAATGCAAAAGGTCAAACTATTTTTACTGATAAAAATTACAAAGGTCCTCATTTTGCATTAACTGTACCTTCGATAGATAACTTTTTACAAGAAATGCAGAAAGTGCAAAACGATGCAGGTATTCCTAAAAATAATCAAGTGTTTGCCCGTAATTCAGAAGAAACAAACTGGATGACTGATACTTTACCATGGTTATTACCTGTGCTTGTAATGATTGTACTTTGGATAGTAATGATGCGACGAATGGGCGGTGGAACCAGTGGAGGAGGACCCGGTCAAATTTTTAATATTGGTAAAAGCAGAGCAACATTATTTGATAAAAACACAAATGTAAATGTAACTTTTAACGATGTTGCCGGATTAGATGGAGCAAAAATTGAAATAATGGAAATTGTAGATTTTTTAAAAAATCCAAAAAAATATACAGATTTAGGGGCTAAAATTCCTAAAGGTGCATTATTAGTTGGCCCTCCAGGTACTGGTAAAACCTTATTAGCTAAAGCAGTTGCCGGCGAAGCAAAAGTTCCTTTCTTTTCTTTAAGTGGAAGTGATTTTGTTGAAATGTTTGTAGGTGTTGGTGCAAGTAGAGTTAGAGATTTATTTAGACAAGCTAAAGAAAAATCACCTTGTATTATTTTTATTGACGAAATTGATGCAATTGGTAGAGCTCGCGGAAAAAATGCTGCAACTGGTGGTAACGATGAAAGAGAAAATACGCTTAATCAATTATTAACCGAAATGGATGGTTTTGGCACAAACAGCGGTGTAATTATTTTAGCAGCTACTAACCGTGCAGATATTTTAGATAGAGCGTTAATGCGCGCTGGGCGTTTTGATAGACAAATTTATGTTGATATGCCTGATTTAAATGAACGTAAAGAAATTTTTAAAGTTCATTTAAAGAAAATAAAAATTGATGAATCGGTTGAAATAGATTTTCTGGCAAAACAAACGCCTGGTTTTAGTGGTGCAGATATTGCTAATATTTGTAATGAAGCAGCTTTAATTGCAGCTCGTGCAAACAAAAAAACAGTTACTAAACAAGATTTTTTAGATGCGGTAGATAGAATTATTGCAGGCTTAGAAAAGAAAAATAAAATTATTACTCCTTTAGAAAAAAGAGTTATAGCATTTCATGAGGCTGGGCATGCCACTGTTAGTTGGATGTTAGAACACGCAAGTCCTCTTGTTAAAGTTACCATTGTGCCTCGTGGGCGGAGTTTAGGCGCAGCTTGGTATTTACCTGAAGAAAGACAAATTACTACAACAGACCAAATAATGGATGAAATGTGTGCTGCACTTGGAGGTAGAGCTGCTGAAGAAATTATTTTTGGTAAAGTAAGTACAGGTGCATTAAGCGATTTAGAAAAAATTACTCGTCAAGCTTATGCAAGTATTGTTTACTATGGTTTAAATGAAAAAATAGGAAATATAAGTTATTACGATAGCTCAGGGCAAAGTGAATATAGTTTTAGTAAACCATATAGCGAAGATACAGCTAAAACAATAGATGCTGAAGTGAAAAAAATGGTAGATATTGCTTATGCTAAAACTAAACAAATTTTAATTTCTAATAAAGATAAACTAACTCAATTAGCCGAAAAACTTTTAGAAAAAGAAGTTATTTTTAAAGAAGATTTAGAAGACATTTTTGGTAAACGTCCTTTTGAAAAAACAGAACCTATAGTTGAACCAAAAATTAATAATGAACAGTTACCAGATTTAGGATTAGTATAATTATTTGTTGTTTAATTAAAATTAAAAATATGAAAAAAGTAATTTCGATTTGTGTATTGTTTAGTGTATTGTTTATTACTAATAATATAAATGCTCAATCGCTTAATGTTCCAAGTTTTATTGATAAACCCTTTATTGAAATAACTGGAACAAGCGAAACTGAAATTACACCTGATGAAATTTATATTACAATTACTTTACAAGAACGTGCTGAAAATAAAGAAAAATTAAGTATAGATAAACAAGAAGATGCTTTAAAAAATAATTTAAAAGAATTAAATATTGAACTAAGTAATTTAACGCTTAATACTGCAAATTCTGATTTTAGAAAAATAAAATCAATAGGTAAAGATGTTATAATTTCTAAATCTTATACATTAAAATTAAATAATGCAGAAATTTTAAATAAAGTTTATGAAAAGCTTGATTTGATTAATGCACACGACGCTTATATTTCAAAATTAAATCATTCTAAAATTATAGATTTTCAAAAAGAAAACCGTATTAAAGCCATAAAAGCTGCTAAAGAAAAAGCTGAATATCTACTTATTACTATTGGAAAACAAGCCGGAAATCCTATTCAAGTTATTGAAACAGAAAACTCAACACATAATACACCTTATAATTATTATAATTCTTATTATAGAGGAAGAAACCTGGCAAATACAGCACAAAGCTACAATGCCTACACTTCTGAGTCTGAAAGCAATAAACAAGATATTTCTATTAAAAAAATAAAAGTTGTTAGTAGTTTTGTTGTTAAATATGAAATAAAATAAAAGTTCTCATTTTATTTTTTATCTTAGATGTAATAGATTAACAATTTTACATTTATGAATAAACATCTACTTCTTTTAATAAATTGCTTTTTAATTAGTTTAAATTTAAATAGCCAAACTGCTAAGCAAGCGGCTGTTGAATTATGGGCAAATGTACAAACATCACCACCTACTGTTACTTTAAACTGGGTGGGTATGGCAGGTACAACTTCTTATGGGATAACCAAAAAATTAAAATCTAGCACAACATGGTCAACTGTTGCAACAGGACTATCAGGTACCTTAACTTCATTTGTTGATAATAGTGTAGCCATTGGAGTAAATTATGAATATGGAATCGTAAGAACTGCACCAACTTTATCTTATAACGCTTATGGTTATATTAATGTAGGTATTGAAGTTCCAGAAATTGATAATAGAGGTAAATTAATTTTGTTAGTTGAAGATACTTACAGCACTTCATTAAATTCAGAAATTAAGAGATTAGAAGAGGATTTAGAAGGAGACGGTTGGACAGTTTTAAAAAGTTATATTAACCCTACAAGTTCTGTTACGGCTGTAAAATCACAAATAGTTAATACTTATAATTTAGATCCTTTAAATACAAAAGCATTATTTTTACTAGGTAAAATACCAGTACCTTATAGCGGAAGTTTTGGGCCCGATGCTCACACTGATCATCAAGGAGCTTGGCCGGCCGATACATATTACGCTGATATTGATGGTGTTTGGACAGATG
The DNA here is from genome assembly GCA_964487105.1 of uncultured Akkermansia sp. GTDB lineage: Bacteria > Bacteroidota > Bacteroidia > B-17B0 > Aurantibacillaceae > Aurantibacillus. The sequence continues at coordinate 12,576 of CAZAPH010000035.1, read as the reverse complement.
TAAGTGTAAATGTTGTAACAGGTTTACCTGCACGTACTCAAAACATTCCGGGTGATGGAAAATTTGATCAAAACAATGTTGCAACCGGTGTTGAATTGCAAGTAGGACGTGTTGATTTATCTAATATGACAACCTTTACACTTTCTACATTACAATTATTAAAAAATTATTTAGATAAAGATCATGATTACCGAAAAAAAATATTTTCACCAATAAAGAGAGCAGTTGTTGATGATAATTTTGGTTATTTTAATGGTGAAGCATTTGCATCAAGTGGATATAAAAATTTTGGCCCACTTGTGCATCCAAGCAATGTTATTGCAGCAGATTATTTTACAACCATGCAAAATGGAACAAGCTATTTGTGGAGTTATGGGTGTGGTGGAGGTAGTTATACTAGCGCAAGTGGTATTGGTAACACTTCTAATTTTGCAAGTGCAAATTTAGGTGGTGTTTTTACAGTTTTATTTGGAAGTTATTTTGGCGATTGGGATATCGCAAATAATTTTCTTAGAGCACCTTTATGCCAAGGCACTACACTAACTAATTTTTGGTCGGGGAGGCCACATTGGGTTGCTCACCACATGGGGCTTGGCGAAAATATAGGTTATAGTACAAAAATTACGCAAAACAACACATCTATGTATTATTACAGTTATGCTCAAAATTTTGTTGGTATTTCGCTAATGGGTGATCCTACATTAAGAAACGATATTGTTGCGCCTGTATCAAATGTGGTAGCAACAAAAGTAGGTAATGATGGTGTGATTAATTGGACTGCAAGTACGCAAACCAATGTATTAGGGTATAATATTTACATGAAAAACGATACTAATTCTACTTATGTAAAAATAAACCCATCTGTAATAACTTCAACATCATATACAAATACTTGTTTAATGTTTCCGGGAATTTATAAATACATGGTAAGAGCTGTTGTGTTAGAAAACACACCAAGTGGCACTTATTACAACTTAAGCGAAGGATTAATGGATACTTTATTAAATGGAAATAATTTAAATATTTATGGATCAGCAAGTGCAAATAATACTTCAACTAACAGTATAGTTAATTTTTCTTGTTCTACAACTTCAGGCACATCTTATTTTTGGAATTTTGGTGATGGAGGAACAAGTAATTTGCAAAACCCAAGTTATACTTACTCGTTAAGTACGGCTTATGTTGCAACTGTAACTGTAACAAATTTTTGCGATACTAAAAATTATACGGTTTCTGTTAATATTACTACAGGTTTTGATGTTTCAAAGATTGAACTTAATTTTGACATCTATCCTAATCCTTCAAATGGTAATGTCACCATTAACAGTGCTGATGAAAATAAATATGATGTTAATATAATTTCTACAGATGGAAGAGTTGTATATAAGCAAGATAAATTAAGTAAAACTCAAAATATTGTATTAAATGATTTAAGTAAGGGAATATATTTTGTTAAAATTACAACTGTAAATAATTATACAACAATTAAAAAATTGGTTTTAGATTAAAATACGAATAAGTTGTAAATTTGATAAATTGTTATGATTAAAATTACTGAGTGTCCACGCGATGCAATGCAAGGTATAAAAGAGTTTATACCTACAGATTTAAAAATTAAATACATTAATCAATTATTAAAAGTTGGATTTGATACAATTGATTTTGGCAGTTTCGTTTCACCAAAAGCAATACCTCAAATGCAAGACACAGCTGAAGTTTTAAAAAAATTAGAATTATCTAATACAAAAAGTAAATTACTTTCTATTGTTGCTAATGTAAAAGGAGCTTCGGATGCTTGTGCTTTTGAAGAAATTTCATTTTTAGGATTTCCATTTTCTATTTCAGAAACTTTTCAGCAACGCAATACAAATTCTAGTATTTCAGAAAGCTTAAAACGTGTTGAAGAAATTCAAAATTTATGTATAAAAAATAATAAAAAGCTAGTTGTATATATTTCAATGGCTTTTGGTAATCCTTATGGCGATAATTGGAATCCTGATATTGCAATAAATTGGTGTAAAAAATTAGCTCAATTAGAAATTAATAATTTACCTCTTGCTGATACAATTGGTTGTTCAACACCATCAAATATTAAAGAATTATTTAGCTCACTTATTCCTGAATTAAAAAAAGTAGAATTTGGCGCACATATACATTCTACAAAGGGCGAAGCAACCGAAAAAATTAAAGCAGCTTTAGATGCAGGCTGTGTAAGTTTTGATGTAGCAATTCATGGCCTAGGAGGTTGCCCCATGGCTAAAGAAGAACTTACAGGTAATATAGCAACACAAGATTTATTAGCAGTTTTAAATGAAAGAAAAATAAGTGTTGATTTAAATAGGTTTGAACTTGATAAATGTTATGAAACTAGCTGGGATATTTTTAATAACTATCATTAGTTTTTTTAAATAGTTTAATTTTCGTCTTCTCCTTTAAGAGCTTTAGGATAATTTGCGGGCTGATAAAGTTTTTTAATGTCATCATTATTTGTAATTACACCAAAAGCTTTTACATAACTCTTAAACGTCATACTATCATAATGTATAATATTAAACTTAGCTTGTGTAGTTTGAAATAAATTAAGCAAGGTTAAAAAAATAATTAAGGTACTAAACGCAATAATTTTTTTATTACTTAATTGACTAATGTATTTCAAAAATGCACTTAAAGGAATTGCTAAAATAGGGTAAATATCAATCATAACTCTTTGGCTAAAAGAACCACCATACCACCAACACCACCAGCTAAATGTAATATAAATGTATATTATTAAAAAAATTACAATGGCTAAATAAAATTGTTTGTACTGTTTATAAATAAATAAAATTCCAATTAAAGAAAATACCATAACAGGCGTATATATTAACCAGCCTTTTCTAAAGCCGAATATGGCTTTAAATATGTGTGGATTAAAAAAATAAAAATTTTCACCAACATAAGAGTTAAAAAAGTATTGGTTTGTAATGTATTTCCAGTAAATTAATTGAGGTAGAACAACTAAAAACGAAAATAATACTATAATAGCAACGTGTAATTTTTGTGTCCAGTATAGTTTTAAATTTACTTGTAAATCGTTTTTGTTTTTAACATTATATAAAACAAAAAAAATAACTACTAAAACATTAATTGGTCGTACTAGAGTTAAAAAGCCAATAACACAACCAAGTGCAATACTGTATTTTAAATTTTGTTTTTGATACCAGCCAATGGTTAAATATAAAAATAGTGCAATTAATGTAAATCCAACAATATGAGAGAGCGCAGCTTTAAAAGTTAAATAAAAAAACACATTGGTTGCAAAACATATAATTAGTAATGTAATTGTACTAATTGTTTTGTTGTAAAATTTAACTAATACTTTCCATAAATAAAATAAACCAATTAAAAAATAAATTAATGTAGAAAATTGTAAAGCAAAGTGATAGGGAGAAGTAAAGCCATTTGTAGTTACATTAAAAAGTTTACAATAAAAATGAGCAGCAGTAAAAAAAGGCAAATAACTTATTGCCATACCCATACTCATTTTAATAATATAATTAGAATTTGGTGCTTTATTAGGGTTATTATAGTTTAATTCTATTTTTTGATTTACAGAATCATTTAAAAAATTTAGTTTTAAATCTTTTTCATAAAAGAAAGCGGGTAGGTAAGAATAATAATGTTTAACATCGTGAGTAATTACATCTTCATTTTGCCAAAACGTATGATTAAAATTTACCCAAGTAGTTGAAATTATTACTAATATAAAAACAAGTTTTAAGTATCCGGTTTTAATTAACTGAATTACTTTCATAAAATCATTTAAAAATGCCGTATTTTAAAATACAATAAATTGCTCTAAAGCCATCTTTCCAATTTATTTTTTTTCCCTCAGCGTATGTTCGGCCATAGTATGCAATACCTACTTCATAAATTCTTACGTTTGGTATACGTGAAATTTTAGCAGTTACTTCTGGTTCAAAACCAAAACGTTTTTCTTTTAAATGTAACGATTTAACCATGTTAGAATTAAATAATTTATAACAGGTTTCCATATCAGTTAAATTTAAATTAGTAAACATGTTTGATAATCGTGTTAAAAATTTATTTCCAACAGTATGCCAATAAAATAAAATACGATGAGGTTTACTACCCATAAATCTTGAACCATAAACAACATCAGCAAAACCATTAACTACAGGTTTTAATAAATCATTATATTCTTGTGGGTCATATTCTAAATCTGCATCTTGTATTATTGTGTATTCGCCAGTAGCATATTGAATACCGGTATGTAAAGCAGCGCCTTTTCCTTTATTTACATCATGCTTTAAATAAGTTATGTTTTCTGTTGGGTGTGATTGTATGTAATTTTGAATAGCCTCTTCTGTTTTATCTTTAGAGCAATCATTAACAATTATTATTTCTTTTTCAATATTATGAATTAGAACTACTTCAATTATTTTATTTAAAATTAAATGTATAGTTTTTTCTTCGTTATACGCAGGAATAATAATTGATAATTTTTTTATAATCATTTTAAATAATTTGTAATTAAACTTCTTTTCGCATTCTTCCTACTGGTATTTCTAGCATTTCACGATACTTTGCAACTGTTCTTCGAGCAATATTATAACCTTTAGCTTTTAGGTTAGTACATAATTGTTCATCGGTAAAAGGATTTTTTTTATTTTCAGAATCAATTAAATCTTTTAATATTTTTTTAATTTCTCTACTACTTACTTCTTCTCCAGATTCTGTACTCATACTTTCGCTAAAAAAAGTTTTAAGTAAAAATGTTCCGTAGGGTGTTTGTACGTACTTACTATTTGCTACACGCGAAACAGTTGATAAATCTAAATTTACGCGTGAGGCAATATCTTTTAATACCATTGGTTTTATTTTACTTTCATCTCCTGTAATAAAATAATCTTGCTGTAATTCTAATATACAGTTCATACATAAGGCCATTGTTGCATGCCTTTGTTTTATTGCATCAATAAACCATTCAGCATTTTCTATTTTATTTTTTATAAAACCAGTTGCTTCTTTTGCATCTTTATTTTTGTTTTTACTATATTCCTTAAGCATTTCAATATAGTCATTACTGATTTTTAAATCTGGTAAATTTCTTCCATTGATGCTGAGTTCTGGCTTACCATCATTCACTGAAATTATAAAATCAGGGATAACCTCTCCCGAATGATTTTCTTTACTATCAAAGTTTCCCGGACGAGGATTAAGCGTTTTAATTTCCTCTATAATGTCTTTTAATTCGTCTTCAGTTATATTTAATCGTTTTATTATTTTATCATAATGTTTACGACTAAATTCTTCCATGTAATTTTTTACAATTTCAATTGCTTGAACTACTTCTTTTGTTTTATTTGATTTTCTTAGTAATTGTAGTGTTAAACATTCTTGTAAATTTCTTGCTCCAACTCCCGGCGGATCTAAACTTTGAATAATTTTTAAAATTGCTTCAAGTTCATTTAATGTAATGGTTACATTTTGATTAAACGCAAGGTCATCTACAATTAAGTTTAAATCTCTTCTAATATAGCCATCTTCATCTATGTTTCCAATTAAATAAGTTCCTACAATATATTCTTGCTCTGTTATATCTCGTAAACCAAGTTGTTGTTCTAGTTGTTCTTGAAAGCCTGGACCTTCAACTACAACAAATTCCCTTTGCTCATCATCTGCACCCTTATTACTTATTTCATATTTATAAGAATCCAACTCTTCATCATCCATGTAGTCTTCCATTTCTACATCATTTGAACTAATGTTATCTTCATTTTCTTTTAGTTCTCCGTTTTCATCAAATTGTTCTTCGTTGTTTGAATCTGTTTCTTCGTAATTTTCTTCTTCGTTATTAGTTTCTACATCTTCTTCAAGTGCTGGATTTAATTCAAGTTCTTCTTTAATTCTTTCTTCAAGGGCAATAGTAGGTAATTGTAGCAATTTCATTAATAAAATTTGCTGTGGAAGTAGCTTTTGCGAAAGCTTTAAATTTTGAGTTTGTTTAAGTGCCATTTTAATTTACAACTAACAAATAGTTATTTTTTTTACCTTTTGATATTAAAATATATTTATTTTTAATTAATTGTTGTGTGGTAATTTTTAATTCAGCGTCAGTTAGTTTTTCTTTATTTAAACTAATTCCTCCTCCTGCAATTAACTTTCTTGTTTCTCCTCTGCTTGAAATAATATTTGTAGTATCTGCTAATAGTTCGGTAATGTTTACACCTTTATTTAACAAGTCTATTGATAAATTAAATTGTGGTACACCATTAAATAAATCTAAAAAAGTTTCTTCATTTAATTGCGCTAAATCGTTCATGCTTCCTTTAAATAATAGTTCACTTGTTTCAATTGCAGCGTTATAATCATCAATACTGTGAACTAAACAAGTTAGTTGCTTAGCTAATTCTTTTTGTAAAATTCTTTTGCCTTTATCTTTATTGTGTTCTAATGTTAAAGCGTTAATTTCTGGTTCAGTTAAAAATGTAAAAAGTTTTATAAATTTTTCTACATCTTCGTCAGATGTATTAATCCAAAATTGATAAAATTTATACGGACTAGTTTTTGATTTGTTAAGCCAAATATTTCCTCCTTCTGATTTTCCAAATTTTGAACCATCTGCTTTTTTTAGTAATTGAGTAGTAAGGGCAAAGGCTTCATTTTCGCCTTTTCTTCTAATTAATTCGGTACCGCTTGTAATGTTTCCCCATTGGTCGCTTCCGCCCATTTGTAACTTGCAGTTATAAGTATTAAATAAGTAATGAAAATCATAAGCTTGTAATAATTGGTAACTAAATTCAGTAAAACTCATTCCGCTTTCTAGTCTATTTTTTACAGAATCTTTAGCCATCATGTAGTTTACAGTTAAATGTTTACCAACATCTCTAATAAAATTAAGGAATGAATAGTTTTTCATCCAATCGTAATTATTTAATAAAAGTGCGGCATTTTTATTTTTTTCTTCAAAATTTAAAAATTTAGAAAGTTGTTCTTTTATCCCTGTTACATTTTTATTTAAAGTGTCTTCATCTAACAAATTTCGTTCGGCAGTTTTACCGCTTGGGTCTCCTATCATTCCTGTTGCGCCGCCAATTAAAGCAATAGGTTTATGCCCTGCTTTTTGAAAACGCATTAATGTAATTATTTGCAATAAACTTCCAATATGTAGCGAGTCTGCTGTTGGGTCAAAACCTATATAACCAACAAAACTTTCTTTATTTAAAAGGTCTTCAGTTACTGGAATAATATCTTGTAATGCACCACGCCACTATAATTAATTTATAAAATTATTTTGCATAAACATGCTATAAATTTACGTTTTTAAAGCGTAAATACTGCAAAATTTTAGATTAATTTATGTGTTAAGATTATCAGTATTAATTAACCTTTGCTATATCATTGGCAAGATTAAGAGCTTTTGTAATTTCCATTTTTATGCTCCCAATTAAAACATCGGCTTGGGCTTTAAGTACAATGTGGTTGTTATCATCACTTATCCAAACATTTAAGTCTTCTTCTTTTTTAAAAACACGTCCTTTTTGAACTATTGGCCTAAATTTTAAGGCTTTTACTTTACCAAGTTCGGTGGTTATGGTTTCTCTACCAACAAATTTAATTTTTAGTGGCCATATTTCTTTATCTAAAAAACAATTTAAAGTAAATATATCGCCTTCTTTGGCTTTGCTTAAATCTAAATTTCTTGCACTGTAAAATGCACTTACCATATCTTGTATACCTGTAGGAAAGTCGAATTTTTCTCCTCCTCCAACATCTACTTTTTTTGTGTAATGATTAAAGGTGTAGTTTTGAGAAAATTTATACCCACCTTCATTTACGTTTCTAACAAACATCCAAGGTAAAAGCGCATCTTTATCCATGTATGTTTCGTATTTATCTCTTACCTTAAAAAACCAATCGGTTGTTCCGGTAGTAAATCCTGTACCAACTATATGGTAAACTTTTCTCCCGCTAACCTCAATTAAATCAGGTTTAACTTCTAAAATGGCAACACCAGCATTTACTAAACCATAATGCATTTTATAGCTTAAAAGTTCACCTTCTTTAAACGCTATGTTTTCTTTAAATGGTAAATAATCAACAGTTGTAGTTCTGTCTATAGTTTGTTCAAGTTCGTAATATTCATTTTTCAGTAATTTGGCTGAACTTAAAGTAATAGCCAAAATTACTATTGTAATTTTTATTGTGAAGTGTTTTACCTTGTTCATATCAATAAATTATATTACACTTAGAATTCAAATCTTATGCCAAAGTTACTAAAGTTGAATTATTAAAATTCGTTAAATAAAGATACTAATTCTTTTCTTAATTGTTTTAAATGTTTAATTTGCTTAGAAGCCAAATGATAATTAATAGTACCTACAAATTTTTTAAAATAAACAATGTAATGGTTTGTAAAATAACCACACAAAATAAAAATTGCAATTAGTGTTAGTGCTGCCCATACGTTATTTAAAAAACTATAACTAATTATAAACCAAATAATATAATTTATAATAAATAGAAATAAACTAAACGCTATAAATAACGAAGAGTAAAATTCTTTATTGTTTTTAATTATTTTTTTTACAATTATATGTGTTAAGTTAAAAGGTAATGAGTTTGCAATAAAAGATATTAAAGCAAGTGGAGCAGTTATAAACAAGCTTAAAAAAAGTAATGTAATATAAAATGGGTTTGTTTTTGATTTATTTATGGGGTTAATTAACCAATCTTTTAATTTTATTTTTTTTAATTGATTAAAATAATTTTCTGATTTATTTAATAGTAAGTCTAGGTGTGTTGGATTATCGCTTTCTAATTGATTAATTTTATTTGCAATTTTTTGAGAGATATAAAATCGTTGTTCTAAATTGTTTAATTTGTAATTGTTTAACTTCAGTTCTTCTGTAGTTATAAGCGTTTCAATTTCTTCAACTAAATTATCGTATTTTGAATTATTAATTTGAACCATTAATTTTTTCATTTTTGGTTCTAAATCTTGTAAAAATTTATTGTAAGTTTTTGCAGGTTGATCTTTATATTCGGATTCGTAATCGCTTATTTTAATTGGCTCACCAACGTTGTAAAAGATAGTGCTTCCTTTTTTATTAGGTTTACTGTAATTAACTGCAATAGGGATAACTTCTAAATTTTTAGTTTTTAAAAAATCAAATGCACCAAATACCATTCGTGGCACTCCTTTTTTTAAAGGCCTAAGTCTTCTTTCTTGAATACATAAACCTTCTGCAAAAACAATAATTTTATTATTTTTTTTTAATAATTCATTTACTCTTTTATAACTATCGTTATTTTTTTTTAAACCTTCTTTGCCACCATCTTGAATTCTAAAAATAGGAACAATCCCAAATTGTTCTAAAAAAAATGTGGCTATTCCGGGTTTAAAAGCATCGCCTCTGGCAAGGTACTTTAAGCCTAATTTTGGGCGAGTTAAAAAGTTTAATGCAATGGGGTCTGTAAATGCATTGGGGTGATTCATGGCAATAATTACAGGTTTATTTGTAAATAAATAATGAATGTTTTTACCCTGTATTTTACTGTAAAATGCTGGTATTGAAAAACTAATAAAAAAACCTGTTATTCTATTAACAATATCAAACATAATTGCAAAAATATCATTTTTTTTATGAACTTTTTATTATAATTTGTTAGTAATTTTTAAGGAATATTAATGCTGTTTTCCCTTTATTTTCAGTATCTTTAAAAGATTAACGATTTAATAGAATACTTTAAACAATATGTCAGAAATTAAAGAAGAAAAAAAGAATTACGGTGCAGATAACATTCAAGTTCTTGAAGGTTTAGAAGCAGTTAGGAAACGTCCTGCAATGTATATTGGTGATATAGGGGTTAAAGGCCTTCATCATTTAGTTTATGAAGTAGTTGATAACTCAATAGATGAAGCATTAGCAGGTTATTGTAAAAATATTACTGTTACAATTTTAGAAAATAATTCTATACGTGTAAAAGATGATGGACGTGGAATACCTACCGATATTCACCCAAAAATGGGAATAAGCGCTTTAGAGGTTGTAATGACAGTTTTACACGCAGGTGGTAAATTTGATAAAGATACTTATAAAGTATCTGGTGGTTTGCATGGTGTAGGGGTAAGTTGTGTAAACGCCTTATCAACACTAATGGTTACTGAGGTACATAGAGATGGGAAAATAGTTAAACAAGAGTTTAGCTGTGGTAAACCATTATATCCCGCAAAAGAAATTGGTACAACAAATTATAGAGGAACTATACAAACTTTTACACCTGATTTAAGCATATTTACCGTAAGCGAGTATAATTATTCAACCCTTGCTAATCGTATGCGTGAATTAGCCTATTTAAATAAAGGGATAAACATTATTTTAGAAGATGATCGCCAAAAAGATGAAAATGGAAATTCATATTCAGAAACATTTTATAGCCAAGGTGGTTTAAAAGAATTTGTTACTTATTTAGATGGCGCAAAAGAAAAATTAATTGAAGACCCAATTTATATTGAAAACAATAATGGTGTAATTCCAGTTGAAGTTGCAATGTTATACAACAATTCGTTTAGCGAAAATATTTTAAGTTATGTAAATAATATTAATACACACGAAGGTGGTACACATTTAAGTGGCTTTAGACGATGTTTAACGCGAACCTTAAAAAATTACGCTGAAAAAAATGGATTGTTAGCTAAAGTTAAATTTGAAATAAGTGGAGATGATTTTAGAGAAGGTTTAACTGCAATTATTTCGGTTAAAGTTGCCGAACCTCAATTTGAAGGTCAAACTAAAACTAAACTTGGAAATAACGAAGCTATTGGTGCAGTTGACCAAGCCATTAGCGAAGCTCTTCAAAATTATTTAGAAGAACATCCTAAACAAGCACGTACCATTGTAGATAAAGTAATTTTAGCTGCAACTGCACGCCATGCTGCACGCAAAGCTCGCGAATTAGTTCAACGTAAAAATGTTATGACGGGTAGTGGCTTACCAGGTAAACTTGCCGATTGCGCAAGTGGAGACCCAGCCGCTTGCGAATTGTTTTTAGTTGAGGGCGATAGTGCCGGCGGAACTGCTAAACAAGGACGTAACAGAGAGTTTCAAGCAATATTACCTTTACGTGGTAAAATTTTAAATGTTGAAAAAGCTTTAGAATATAAAATTTACGAAAATCAAGAAATAAAAAATATTTTTACCGCTCTTGGTGTATTTAGAGGTACACGCGAAGATGAACGTGCTTTAAATTTAGAAAAATTACGTTATCATAAAATTGTAATTATGTGTGATGCTGATGTTGATGGTTCGCACATTACAACATTAATATTAACTTTCTTTTTTAGACACATGAAAGAGTTGGTTGAAAAAGGCCATGTTTATATTGCAGCTCCTCCGCTTTATTTAGTTAAAAAAGGGAAAGACCAACGTTATTGCTGGAACGAAGAACAACGAATTGCAGCAGTTAAAGAAATGGGTGGAGAAAAAACAGATTCTGTTAACGTACAACGTTATAAAGGTTTAGGTGAAATGAATGCCGAACAACTATGGGAAACAACGCTTAATCCAGAAAATAGATCCCTTCGCCAAGTTAGTATTGATAGTGCAGCCGAAGCGGATAGAATTTTTAGTATGCTTATGGGTGATGAAGTGCCACCACGTAGAGATTTTATTGAGAAAAATGCTAAATACGCTAAGGTTGATGCGTAACTAATTAAGCATATAAAAATTAAAAGCATCTTATTAAAAAAAAGATGCTTTTTTTATATTAATAAATTGCTGCCTGAAATTAAACATAAACAAATTTTAATAGCTCCTTTAGATTGGGGCTTGGGGCATGCTGCACGTTCCATACCATTAATTAAACACTATGTTCAAAACAACACAGTGTTTGTTGGTTACACAAAATTAACCAAATCATTTTTAGAAAAAGAGCTAAAGAATTTTTCAGTTAATTGGGTTGAATTGCCCAGTTACGCAATTACATATAACCAATATTTACCTGCTTGGTTAAGTTTATTGTTTGATTTTTTTAAAATAAAAAAAGTAATTAAACATGAATATGATTTATTACAACAAATTGTAGTTAAATACCAAATTAATTTAATTATTAGCGATAACCGTTTCGGGCTTTATAATTCCAATTGCGAGTCATACATTATTACGCATCAAATTAACATTCAATCGCTTATTTTTAGTGGCTTGGCAACAACACTTAATTTAAAGTTCTTAAAAAAATTTAATCAAATTTGGGTGCCAGATGAAAACAATCATTTACTTTCTGGTAATTTAAGTATAACTAAACAGCAATTAAATATTAAATTTATTGGTGTTTTAAGTCGTTTTACAAAACAAAATAATTTTACAAATGAAAATGATTTACTTATTTTATTAAGCGGACCTGAACCACAACGAAGTATTTTAGAAAATAAATTAATACTACAATTTAAAACACAACAAAATGTTGTTTTAATAAGAGGCACAAAAAATGCTTTAGCAATTGATTTTGGCAATATTAAAATAATTAATAGAGCTGAAACTATAGAATTACAAAAATATATTTTAAATGCTA
>CAZAPH010000034.1:9945-24579 GCA_964487105.1 uncultured Akkermansia sp. | reverse complement strand
AAATGAAGCAAAAAAATTATTTAAAGACGCTAAAGACATGCTTCAAAAACTAATAGATGAATAATGGCTAACCGCTAAAGCAGTTGTTTGTATTTTTAATGCAAATCAAATTAATGATGATGATATTGCAGTGTATAATGAAGCTGGTAATGAAATACTAAAATTTCATTCTATTAGAATGAATACTAAAAAACCTCAAGGTCAATATAATATTGCAGTAGCTGATTTTATTAAACCATTAAACCCTAAAGTTTCATTTTCTGAACATACAGATTATGTTGGAGCATTTGCTTGTAGTACAGGCTTTGGAATTGATGCTTGGATAGAAAAATTTGAAAAAACCCATGATGATTATAGTGCAATAATGCTAAAAGCTTTAGCAGATAGATTAGCAGAAGCATTAGCCGAATATCTACACCAATTTGTTAGAAAAGAATTATGGGGTTATTCAAAAAATGAAGTTTTAAGTAATGAAGAATTAATTAAAGAAACCTATCAAGGTATTCGTCCTGCTCCTGGATATCCCGCTCAACCAGATCATCTAGAAAAATTAAGTATTTGGAAATTATTAGATGTAGAAAAAAATACTGGAATTAAATTAACAGAAAGTTTAGCAATGTTTCCAACAGCAGCAGTTAGTGGTTTATATATTGCTAACCCAAATAGTTATTATTTTGGTGTAGGAAAAATAACTAAAGAGCAAGTAGAAGATTATGCAAAAAGAAAAAATGAATCTTTTGAAAAAATTGAAAGATGGCTTGGCCCAATATTAGGTTATTAATTTACTTAAATACAATATAAAATCAAAACGAAGCATATTTATTTTAATAATAGTATTTGGTTACATTATTTTACAATTTTTATGGTGGGAGTATTTATTAGTTAAACAAAACATAAACATTATCGAGCAAAAACAAAAATTAGCAGCAATTTCAGTTTCAAATTTAGATCAATTGCATAATGAAATTAGTGCTTTAGATTCAGAAAAGTTAAAACAAGCATTAATGATTGTTGCTGAAGGTACAGTATTTTTACTCCTTTTACTTTATGGTATTTATTTAATAAAACAAGCCCTTGATAGAGATGCAAAACTTAATCAACAAAAAAATAATTTTTTATTGAGTATAACACATGAATTAAAAACACCAATTGCTGCCACTAAACTTCAGCTCCAAACCCTTTTAAAACATAATTTAAGTGTAGAAAAACAAAAGGAATTAATAAACATTGCCATAATTGAAAATAATAGGATAAATAGTTTGATAGATAATGTTCTATTAGCAAACAACTTAAATAGTGGTCAGTATAATTTAATAATAAAAAATACGAATTTATCTGAATTACTAAATACTATTTGTACAAGGTATTACAATGAGTACATTCAACTAAATCAAATTAAAATAAGTATACAACCAAATATTGAAACTAATATAGATGAAAATGCATTTCTATCTATTGTTACAAACATTATTAATAATGCAATAAAATATACATCAAACCAAAAATATATTGAAATTGAATTATTTGTTTTAAAAAATAATACAATATTAAATATTAAAGATAATGGTATAGGCTTAACAGAAGGAGATAATGAAAATATATATAAACCATTTTACAGAAAAGGTAATGAAGAAACCAGAAACACTAAAGGAAGTGGCTTAGGTTTATATATAACAAAATATTTATGTAATTTACATAAATTTAAAATTTATTTTACAAAAAATGAACCTAAAGGAACGGTATTTACTGTTGAAATTCCAAATTAAATATTTATTAATTTTTATTTTAATCTTAACGTATTCATGTACTCAAACATCAAATACTTCAGAAATAGATATAAAAAATAACACAAAAATTCAACTTAAATACGCAAAACGATTTTCAGTTTACAAGAAAAATAATGACATTATTATTTATTTATTTGGAAGTAAAAATATTTTAGATACAACAAATATTTATGTTCTAAGTCCAAATAATACTAAAACTAAAATTTTTAACCAATACCAATACTTAAAAACCCCCATTAATTCAATAATTAGTTTAAGTTCACTTTATAGTTATATGTTTACAGAACTTGGAGCATTAAATAAAATTAAAGCTATAGAAAACGTAAACTACTACAACAACTCATTAATTTTAAAAAATGTGAGAATAAATAAAATTAAAGAAGTTCAAAAAAATATTGAATTAAATACCGAACAGGTTATTAATTTAAACCCAGATATTGTTTTTGGCTATGGCATGCCAGAAAGTTCAACAAATAATTTTGAAAAACTTAACAAAGCCAATATCGCTACAGTTTTATGCTTAGATCATTTAGAAACTTCACCATTAGCCAGAGCCGAATGGATAAAATTTTATGGGTATTTTATAAATAAACAACACCAAGCAGATTCAATTTTTAATTCTATTGAAAAAGAATATTTAAGTTTAAAAAAATCTGTTGAGAATGTTAAAACTAAACCAACTGTTTTTACAGAATTAAAATATGGTGATTTTTGGTATGCACCTGGTGGCAATAGTTTTATGGCTCAATTATTAAAAGATGCAGGAGCAGATTATATTTTTAAAGCAGACACTAATACAGGTAGTTTACATTTAAGTTTTGAAACAGTTTTTAAAAATTGTGTTAATGCTGATTATTGGATAAATATTTCAAACTGTACCAAAAAAGAAGATATAATTTCTAATGATAACCGTAATAGTAAATTTAAAGCGTATCAAAAAAATAATTTATTTAATAACAATAAGGTTGCAAATGAGTTTGGTTGCAGTACATATTGGGAAAGTGGGTTATTATACCCAAATAAAATTTTAAAAGATCTCACAAACATATTTCATTTTCATAACTTTGATTCTTTAACTTATTATAAACAACTTAACTAATTAAAAACAACAAAACATATTTTAGTTTATTAGTAGTATTATTAATTTCAAGTATATTTTTAAATTTAAAATATGCTGGTAGCGAAAGTATTTCAATAGATTTTTCAAATTTTATTTTTAAAGAAATTAGATTACCTAAAACAATTAGCTGTATTTCAGCGGGTATTGGTTTACCCATTGCAGGTTTAATTTTACAAATAATTTTTAGAAATCCATTAGCTGGGCCTTATGTTTTAGGTATAAGCTCTGGAGCAGGGTTAATGTTAGCATTTGTTACATTAGCACCTTTTACACTGTTAAATATACAAACACCCTTTTTGGGAAAATCAATCCTAATTTTAGCATCAATTACAGGTAGTGTTTTAGTAACAATCTTGATATTACTAATTAGTAAAAAAATTAAAAGTAATGTGCTTTTACTATTAGTTGGTATAATGATTGCTCAAATTTGTGGTGCATTACAAAGTTTTTTTGAGTTTTTAGCGAACCCAACTAATTTAAAAAATTTTATTGTTTTTAATATGGGCAATTTAAGCTTATGTAATTTAAATGAATCATTAATATTACTTTGTTTAACACTTTTTTGTTTTGTTAGTTTATTATTCTTTTCTAAAACTTTAAACGCATTTTTATTTGGAGAAAAATATGCCATTAATTTAGGTTTCAACTATTCTAAAAATAGATTTTTATTTATTTTAATTACAAGCATTATAACTGGAGTAATTACAGCCTTTTGTGGTCCAATTGCATTTATTGGTATTGCAATTCCTATATTAAGTAGATGGTTAATAAACTCATCTCATCAAGGTATTCAAATTATTTCATCGGCATTGTTAGGTTGTATTTTAATGTTAATTTGTGATTTAATATCACACACTATTATAAAAAATTCTTTAATTCCTATAAATACTATTACTTCAATAGTTGGCGCACCAATAGTAATAACAATGTTGTTTAAATCAAAAACATGGTAAATTCTACTATAATTCAGCTAAAAAGTGCGAGTTTTGGTTATTCAAAATACGATAAAATTATTATCAGAAATTGTAATTTATCAATTCCTTCAAATAATTTAATAGGGTTAATAGGCGTAAATGGTAGTGGTAAATCAACTTTTTTAAAAACATTGTGTAATTTTTTACCTTTAATTAGCGGTAATATTTTAATTAAAAATAAATCAATTAACGATTATTCTGTGCGAGATTTATCTAGTTTAGTATCGATAACATTAACAGAAAAAATAAGTGGATTTAATTTAACTTGCTACGATGCAATTGCTTCAAGTATATTAAAAGAAAGTAATTTGTTTGGTAATTTAAATAACGAACAACAAGAAAAAATAAATTCAACTATAATGGATTTAAATTTAAATGAAGTTAAAAATTTGTTATTAAATGAACTTAGTGATGGTATGTATCAAAAAACAATGATTGCTAAAAGTTTAGTTCAAAACACACCAATTATGTTATTAGATGAGCCAACCGCATTTTTGGATTACTCTTCTAAACACGAATTATTTATTAACTTAAATAAAATAGCAATAAATTCAAATAAATGTATTATTATTAGTACACATGAATTAGATTTTGTTTTAAAATATTGTAGTTTAGTTATTATTTTAGCTAATAATACTTTAAACTTAGTTCCTGTAAATGAGGTTTCTAAGCATAAAGATTTTATTCAACTTACAGGTGGTTTTTTATAAATTGCATTTACTTCATTTACAAAACTTTTTACTTCATCAAGCGTATTATATTTTGAAAAACTAAATCTAAAACTATTTTTAATCTCATCGTTTGAAAATTTCATCGCTTGTAATACATGCGAAGGTTGGGCTAAATTACTTGTACAGGCAGATCCAGAAGAGAATGCAAATTTATTTAATAATGTTTTTACATTACACGGAAATGGAAAATACAAATTACTTGTGTTATAAATTCTATGTTTAGTTGAGCCGTTTATTCTCAATCCTTCAATATCTAATAAATGGTGTTCAAAATAATTTTTAATTTTTGAAACATGTGCAGTAGTATCCCAATATGCTGAATTGAAATTAGTAATTGCTTTTGCCATACCAACTATACCCGGAACATTTAAAGTACCACTTCTTATACCATTTTGATGTTGCCCCCCATTAATTTGTTCAATAATATTTACTTTAGGACTTTTAGCTTTTAAAAATAACCCTCCTACTCCTTTTGGCCCATGAAATTTATGTGCAGAAAAAGCTGCGCACGAAACATTTAATTCATCTAATTTAAAATTTAATTTACCTATATGTTGAGTAGCATCAGTAAAAAATATTACATTTTTTTCTTTACAAATATCTCCAATTTTTTCAATATCTTGAATTACACCCGTTTCATTATTTACAGACATAATACATACCAAAATGGTGTTTGAAGAAATACAATTTTCTAATTCAGAAATATCAATTAATCCTTCTCTATCAACATCTAAATAAGTAACAGTAAACCCTTGTTTTTCGATATTTTTAAATACATCAATTGTGGCTTTATGTTCGGTAAGTGTAGTAATTATGCGATTTCCTTTTAATTTATAAGCTTGTGTAATTCCTTTAATAGCAAGATTAATTGATTCAGTTGCGCCTGAAGTAAAAATAATTTCATTAGGATTACACCCTAAAACTTCAGCAATTTGATTTGTACTTTTTTCAACAGCAGCCTTAGCCTCCCAACCAAATGCATGGTTTGAACTTGAAGAATTTCCATAATATGTAGAAAAATACGGCATCATACTTTCTATAACAGATTCATCAACTTTTGTAGTTGAATTATTATCAAAGTATATTAATTGCTTATTCATAGAATAAATTAACTTTGCATCTTTTTGGAAAGTAAAGGTATAAATAAACATTTTTTATTACTACATTTTATTGTATTTATTTGGGGTTTTTCTCCAATACTTGGTAAATATATTACCACAAATGCTTTTGTTATTATTGGTTACAGATTAGCTATAACAGTGTTTGTAATGTTTTTATATTTATTAATTACTAAACAAAATTTAAGGTGTTCTAAAACAACTCTACTTAAGTTAGCAAGTGTTGGCTTTATTATACTTGTACATTGGCTTAGTTTTTACGGAGCAATTAAAGCATCAAACGTAAGTGTAACAATGGCAGCATTTAGTACCGGAACTTTATTTAGCGCAATTATTGAACCTATATTTTTTAAACGTAAAATAAGGCTATATGAAATTGTAATTGGTTTAATTATTATAATTGCAATACTTTTAATTTTTTCAGTTGAAGGTAAATACTGGTTAGGTGCGGGTTTAGGCGTATTTGCAGCCTTAACCTCATCATTATTTGGTGTAATAAATGGGGTTTTAGTAAAAACAGTTAAACCAGCCATTTTAAGCTTTTATGAATTGTTTTTTGCATTAATTGGTTTTTTAATTTACTTTACTTTTACAAATACAATTTCAATTAATCAATTTAACATTGATACAAGTTCATGGATTGGAATACTAATTTTAAGTTTAGTATGTACGGTTTACCCATTTATTGCAAGTGTAAATTTATCAAAATACCTTAGCCCTTACACAATAATATTAACGGTTAATTTAGAAACGGTTTATGGAATAATATGGGCAATTATTTTTTTTAATGAAAATAAAGATGTAAAATCAACTTTTTATATTGGCGTAATAATTATTTTATTTGCTGTATTTTTAAATGCGTTTATTAAAAAACAAAATCAAAAAAAACTTTTGGTAACATGAAAAAAGTATTAATAATTCGCTTCAGTTCAATAGGTGATATAATTTTAACTACTCCTGTTTTAAGAGCTTTAAAAGAGCAATTAAATGTAGAAATTCACTTTATTACTAAAGAACAGTTTAAAGAAATATTAATTTTTAATCCTTACATAACTAAAATTCATACATTTAAAAAAGAAACTAACGAAATTGTTCCCGTACTTAATAATGAAAAATTTGATTTAGTTATAGATTTACATAAAAATTTAAGGAGCTTTTCTTTAATTAGTAAATTAGGAATTAAAAGCGTAACTTATAATAAATTAAATTTTATAAAATTTGTTACTGTTTTATTAAAAGACAAAAAACTTTTACCTAAGCTTCATATAGTTGACAGATATTTTTTCGCTTTAAAATCTTTTGGAGTAATAAATGACGGTAAAGGTTTAGATTATTTTATTAACGAAAAAATAATTAACAACCCTGAGATTACTGGACTTGTTCATACAAAATATGTTGCTGTTGTTCTTGGAGGGAGTTATTTTACAAAACAAATTCCTATAGAAAAATTAACCGAAATTTGTGAAAAAATTCCAACCAAAATAATTTTATTGGGGAGTAAAAACGAAACAGAAATTGGCAACCTGCTTGTATCTAATTTTAAAAATGTAGTTAATTTGTGTGGTAAATTAAGTTTTAATGAAAGTGCCTTTGTTGTTAAAGAAGCTCATTGGGTAATTACCTCTGATACAGGTTTAATGCATGTTGCTGCTGCATATAACAAAAAAATAATTTCTATTTGGGGCAATACAATTCCAGAGTTTGGAATGAGTCCATATTTGCCTAATAATGAAAATATAATTTTACAGGTAAACAACTTAAATTGTAGGCCGTGCTCAAAATTAGGCTATAAAAAGTGTCCTAAAAAACATTTTAATTGTATGCAAAAAATTAATTTGTCCGAATTAGATAAAGTTAATTGGCTAAATCCTCAATAATTTTTTTCAAAATTTTACTTTCATTTTTCCAATTAATTTCATTAGTTAAAATACTACAATTCTGTTTCCAACTAGTATAATTTGAACTTGTTGTCATTTCCTTTATCGCATTTGCAATAATAATGGGTTCATGAGTAGCTATTATTTTACCAACATTATATTTATTTACTATTGCAGAAATTTCGGGTAAATTACTAACTAACATTGGCAATTTCGCAAAGGCATAATCAAATATTTTATTGGGTAAACTATTATAATAATTTAGATTAGTAGGTTTATCAATACTCACTCCAATAGTGGCATTTACAGTATAGTTTATGAGTTCACTTTTAGGTAATTTATTTATAAAAACTATTTTTTTAGATAAATTTAGTTTTTTTGCCAATTCAATTAATTCATTCCACACATCACCACTACCAATAATTAATAATAAATAGTTATCATCTAAATAATTAAAACTTTGTATTAATTCCTCAGCTCCTCTATCAATATTAATGCCAGAGCCTTGTAATAAAACTATATGTTTATCTTCAGGTAAACCTAACTCCTTTTTACTTTTATAGCTTGTAGGTGTAATAAAATCAGGAATATTTCTTACTACATTAAACCTCTTATTATATTTTTTAAAAAATAACTGTGCTATACTTTCATTTACTGTGATTAAAATACTCAATTTTGGAATAAGAAACGCTTCTAACTTTTCCCAAATTTTCTTTTTTATTTTTGAATTTTTAAGCTCTGGAACTTCAGTAAACAACTCATGACTATCATAAATCAACGGAATATTTTTAATTCTCGATATTAAGTAATTTGGAGCTAATGTATCTAAATCATTACTTACTAAAATTGTAGGTTTTAAAAATAATAATTTAAAGAATAATTTAATTTGAAATGCTAAATAAAATAAAATGCCTTTATTTACAATAAACGACATGCTTATTACTTTTATTTTAGAATTATTTAAAGTTAAATTTGTTGCTAAATTTCTATCAATTACAATTATTGAATAACCTAACTCCATTAAAACATTGCAAGTTTTTAGCACACGTGCATCTGTTCCAATTCCATTTATAATTGATATTACTGCTAATTTATTAATTGTTACCAAAGTGCTGTTAATATTGCTTTTAAATATACTAAATTTACGTTTTAGTATTAATTAAATTTGAATTATGTTAATTGAACATAATAAAAATTTAAAACCCTTTAATACTTTTAGTATAAACGCTTTTTGTAATTACTTTTGTGAAATAACTTCAGAAGAAGAGTTCAAATCCCTTATTTTAAATGAATATTATAAAAATTCAAATAAATTAATAATTGGTGGTGGAAGTAATATTTTATTTACTAAAGATTTTAATGGCATTGTAATTCATAACAAAATTAAGGGTATTAGCATCGTTGAAGAAAATGAAAATTTTGCTATTGTTCAAGCAGGTGCAGGAGAAGTTTGGCACGAATTTGTACTTTGGACGATTTCACAAGGCTTATATGGATTAGAAAACTTATCTCTCATTCCCGGATATGTGGGAGCGAGTCCGATGCAAAATATTGGTGCTTATGGTGTAGAAATTAAAGATTTTTTCTATTCACTAGATGCGCTTAATTTATTAAATGGAAATAAAACAACTTTTTCAAATTCACAATGCAAATTTGGTTATAGAGAAAGTATATTTAAAAAAGAAGAAAAAAACAACTACTTAATTTCAAATGTTAGGTTTAAATTAAATAAACAAGCGTGTTTAAATACAAGCTATGGAGCAATTAATGATGAATTAGAATTAATGGGAATAATTAATCCAACTGCAAAAGATGTATCTAACGCAGTAATAAAAATTAGGCAAAGTAAATTGCCAAATCCTAAAGAACTTGGAAATGCTGGTAGTTTTTTTAAAAACCCAGAGGTAAGTTCTGAATTACACAGCAAAATAATTAAAGAATATCCAAAATTAGTTTCATATACATTAAACAACAATAAATTTAAATTAGCTGCCGGTTGGTTAATTGAACAATGTGAGTTAAAAGGATTTGAGTTAAATGGCGCAGCGGTTCATGTTAAGCAAGCTTTAGTTTTAATAAATAAAAATAACAGTACGGGTTTAGACGTGTTAAATTTATCAGATTATGTTATACAAAAAGTATTTAATAAATTTGGAGTTCTCCTTGAGAGAGAGGTGAACATCATTTAATGTTAGAATTATTAATAGATATTGGCATTTACAGTAATTTTTTTAGTTCTGGCGCTATTTTATTTACAAAACCTTTTGAATTTTATTACAGTTATGCTCCATTAATTATTTTACTTGCCATTTTTAGTGTAAAATTTCCTTTCTACACTCCAAATTTATATTTACTAATTCCACTTTTAATATTTGGTGTTTTTAATGTTGCTATAGGTAATAATAGTATAAATAATTTCTTAAAAATATTTCTTAATATAACCATCAATTTAATTTTTTATCAATATGTAATGCATTATTATAATTACAATGTTAAACTTATGATGAAAAAATATTTAACAGCCGTATTTCTAATTTCATGTTTAGGCCTTTTCCAATATTTTAGTCATTTAATTGGTTTTGCTCCAGGCGTTAATTTTAAAATTTGGTTAACTTTAGATAAATGGAACCATAGTATTGGAGGTTTTGGTTTACGAATTAATTCATTACATGCTGAGCCTTCGTACTTAGGTACAATACATGCTCCAGCAGCATTTATTTGTTTATATAAAATAATTAAACCAAATCTTGATTTTATAGATATAAAACGCGCTTTAGTGATTTTAATTTGTTATGTATTAAGCTCTTCTAGCTTAGCTTTTTTAGGATTGTTTTTAGCTATAATATTAATTAGTCTTAATTTTGGTGCGATAAAATATTTTTTAGCAACTGTGCCAATAGTAATATTTATTGCTATTTATACTTATAATAATTCAAAAGATTTTAAATTAAGAATTGATGGTTTAAATAAAACTTTTATAGAAGGTTTACTTGATGATGATAATGGAAAAACAATGAGTCAAGCGGCTAAAAGAGAGAAAGCAATTAGGTTAATTAAATCTATTCACGGTTCATCGTTTGTACTATATAACAATTACTATGTTGCCATAAAAAATTTAGAAAACAATTATTTATTTGGTAGTGGTTTAGGATCACATGAATTTGCTTATGCTAAATATAATCTCACTTCAAAATTAGGTGGTGTATATAAATTTAATGCGGCTGATGCCAACTCTACATTTTTAAGAACGCTTTCAGAAGTAGGGCTCGTTGGAGTTTTATTTTTAATCTATTTTATGTTTAAATTTTATATTAGCAAGCCTAGGCTTGGTGATGTTTTAAACCAAGACTATTGGATTATTAGTAATGCATTATTTATTGTAATTTTTCTACAATACTTAAGGCAAGGAAATTATACCTTAGGTGGATTCTTTTTCTTTTGTTGGATGTATTATTATAATTATAAAAACATGTTATTTGATGAAGAAAAATTAGAGGAGGCAGAAAAAAACAATAAACAATTAGAGCCAAGTGCAATTTAAGTATGTGTGGTATAAATGGTATAATCTCTAATAATATTACTAATAATTTGGATGCTTCAATTCAAAAAATGAATATTTTTTTGAAGCATAGAGGACCTGATGCAAGTTTATATTTTAACGATGATACTGTAGCGCTTGGCCATACACGTTTATCAATTATAGACCTATCTGAATCGAGTAATCAACCCTTTTATTCTAGCGACAAAAGATACGTTATCGTATATAATGGTGAACTTTATAATTATAAACAATTAAAACTAACTCTTCAACAAAGCGCACACGGTTCAGGCACAATTCCATATATATTTACAACAAAATCAGACACAGAGGTAGTTTTAGCTGCATATTTAAGATGGGGTAAACAATGTTTAAACTATTTTAACGGCATGTTTGCATTTGCAATTTATGATAAACACACCAAACAAACATTTATTGCACGAGATAGATTTGGAGTAAAACCACTGTACTATCATTATTACAATGAGGCTTTTATTTTTTCAAGTGAAATTAGGGCTATATTAAATTGTGGATTAAAAACATTTTCATTAAATAAAGAAGCAATTCAAGAATATACGCAATATCAAAATATTAATTCTCCTAATACAATTGTAAAAGGTATAAAAATACTTGAGCCAGGTTCGTTTATTGAGTTTGAAAACAATACTCCAACACTAACAACTTATTACACACCGCAAATTACACCATCAGAAAAATACTCCTATAAAGAAACTACAACCAAAATAAATGAATTATTACATCATTCTGTTCAGTTAAGGTTAGAAGCAGATGTTCCTTTTGGCGCTTTTTTATCAGGGGGGATTGACTCAAGTGCAATAGTTGGCATAATGAGCAATATCAGTTCAGATCCAATTAATACCTTTAATATTAGTTTTGATGAAAGCGATTTTTCAGAAAGTAAATACGCCAAATTAATTAGTAAAAAATTTAACACTAAGCACACCGAAATTAAACTAACACCTGAGCATTTTTTAAATACTTTACCTGAAGCTCTAGATAAAATGGATAGCCCAGGCGGAGACGGGATAAATACCTATATCGTTTCTAAATCTACTAAAAATGCAGGAATAACTATGGCAATGAGTGGAATTGGAGGAGATGAATTATTTGCCGGTTATGATGTATTTAAAAATTTATATACACTACAAAATAAACAATGGCTAAATTTATTTCCTAAGTTTATAAGAACTTATGCAGGAAAAGGTTTAGTTTTAAAGAAAAATAATATTCGCCACTTAAAACTAGCTGAAATTTTAGCTCAAGATAAAATTAACGTTAATAGCTGTTATGAGTTAAGCCGTTCTTTATTTTCAAAAAAACAATTACAAGAATTAATACCTTCATACAACAAAATAAATTTAACAAAATACCAATTAAAATATCCAAACTATATTTTAAGTACCATTTCAATAAACGAAATATCTACTTACTTATCTAATACTTTATTAAAAGATACTGATCAAATGAGTATGGCTGTTGCTTTAGAAGTTAGAGAACCTTTTTTAGATTACAAACTTGTAGATTTTGTTTTAAATATCCCAGATGAATTTAAATACCCTATTACTCCCAAAAAACTATTAGTAGATAGCTTAAATGGACTTGTACCAGATGAGATTATTAACAGGCCAAAAATGGGTTTTACCTTACCATGGAAATATTGGATGCAAAACGAACTTAAAGATTTTTGCCAAAAAAATATTACAGCTCTTGAACAAAAAAACATATATAAAACAAACTCAATTAATAACCTTTGGCAAAGGTTTTTAAAAAATGATTCCTTAATTACTTGGAGTAGAGTTTGGCATTTAATAGTTCTAAATTATTGGATTGATAAAAATAAAGTTAAAGTTGATTAAACCTAAAATAGCCTTATTAACACAATGGTATTTGCCCGGTAATAATGCAGGGGGACCAGTAAGATCAATTTTTAGTTTAGTTGAATTATTAAAAAATGATTTTGAATTTTATATAATAACAACAAATACAGATTTAAACTCCGAAACACCTTATAAAAACATTCAACAAAATAAATGGTTTATAGAAAACGGAATAAATTACTATTACCATAATACCGAAAATTTACGAGCAACAGATATAATAAAAAACATCCAATTTATTAATCCCAATTTAATTTACTTAAATAGTTTTTGGTCGTGGAAATTTTCATTAAATATATTAAAAAATAAAAACAACTTTAATTGTAATATATTATTAGCCCCGCGTGGAATGTTAAGTGCAGGAGCTTTAAAAATTAAAACGTATAAAAAGAAATTATTTTTTTTATTATCAAACCTTTTAAATTGGCACCGTTCTATATATTTTCAGGCAAGTAGCGAAATTGAAAAACAAGAAATAATTTCTAAATTTCCTAAAAGCATAATTTATACACTTCCAAACTTAAATGCATTTTCACCAATAATTAACAATAAACATAAAGGAGTAAATGAATTAAATTTGTTTTATTTATCTAGAATTTCGAAAGTAAAAAATTTACATTTAGCTTTAACACATTTAAAATCTGTATCTAATCAATTTAAAATTAATTATTCTATCTACGGAAACATAGAAGATCAAAGCTATTGGAAAGACTGTTTAAAAATAATTAATGATCTTCCATCTCATATAAATGTAAAATATAAAGGCAATATTCCATTTCATAAAATTCAAGAGGCATTAATGAATGAAGATTGTTTATTGTTACCAACAATGAATGAAAACTTTGGCCATTCTATTGTTGAGAGTTTATTATGTTCATGTCCTGTTATTATTAGTAAAAATACGCCTTGGTTAAATTTAGAAAAAGAAAAAGTTGGTTTTAACTTAAATGAAAATAATTCAATAGAATTTGTTAAAGCAATAGAGTACTATGCTGGGTTATCCTCTGAAAATTTTAATGAAATTAGGAAATCGTGTAATTTGTATATTAGTAGTAAATTAAACATAGAAAGTACAATTAAAAATTATAAAAATTCATTTAATGAATGCATTAAAAACAGACTTAAGTAAATTTAATAATGATTGGTATACGCCAGGTGCAAGTTTATTAAAACGTGTTGCTTGGTATATAGTAAATGTTATGTTCTTTAAATCATCGTTTCCTATTTACGGTGTTAAAAGATTTTTATTAAAATTATTTGGGGCAAAAATAGGTAAAGGTGTAATTATAAAGCCACATGTGTCTATAAAATACCCTTGGCATTTAATAATTGGCGATTACGCTTGGATAGGAGAGTATGCTTGGATAGATAATTTAACAACTGTTAAAATTATGTCGAATGCCTGTGTATCACAAGGCGCAATGTTATTATGCGGAAATCATAATTATAAAAAAACAACATTTGATTTAATGGTGGGTACAATTACTTTAGAAGAAGGCTCGTGGGTTGGCGCAAAGGCTGTTGTTTGCCCAGGTGTTAAAATTGGTAGCCATACCATATTAACCGTTGGGAGCGTTGCCAAAACTTCATT
>CAZAPH010000034.1:0-9935 GCA_964487105.1 uncultured Akkermansia sp. | reverse complement strand
ATATATCAAGGATATCCGGCACAACAAATAAGAAAAAGACAAATTAAGAGTTAATTAAAAACCTTTTCGTATTTTTGTACACATGCAACAAGGAATTAGTTATGGCGAATATTTTATAGTTGCTTTTGTGGCAATTGTTTTTATTGGAGGAGCTATAACAGTATATAAATTTATGCGAAACAAATAATGGTAACTTTATTTTTAAATATTATATTATTTTTAAATTTAGGAGGCAGCGAAGTTGTATTAATTTTATTTGTTGTTTTATTATTATTTGGAGGTAAAGGTATACCTAATATTGCACGTACATTAGGTAAAGGAATACGAGAATTTAAAGATGCTACAGGTAACATTCAAAAAGATATACAAAATGGCACAAGCCATTTAACTGAACAAATTAATGAACAAATACAAGAAGTTAAAAGAGAAATTGAAAAAGAGTAATTTCCTTTTTTTAATTTTTTTATGTAGTTCAATATCTTTATATTCTCAGAAACAAATAAAGTTTAAAAAAAGTAATCAATTATTTTTATTTTATAAACTAGGAGAATTAAAAGACTCTTTAATTAAAGAAAATTCTTCGTTAAATAAATTTATCTATATATTACCTGATAGTTTAAAAGAAAGGTATGTTTTAACAACAAACAATGCCTTATTTAAAGTGATTGATAACGATAGTTTAATACAATTACAATATATTTCCGGATTACAATATCAATTAATTTTTGATAAATTAAAAAACACATTAAGTCCTTATAATTATTATTATAAATTTAAATCTCAAATTAATGGCACATGCATTCAAGAGTTAAATAAAATAAGAATAGAGATTTTTGATAAAAAAACTGAAAATATAATTTTATCAACTGTTTATTATTTACAGTAATTACCTAGCATTTAAAAGCCACCCTGCAGGATCTAAAGTTTTTTGTCCTTTCCAAACTTGAAAATTCATTGCACATTTTCCTTCATCATCGTTAAATCCAATAACACCAATAGCTTGTTTAATTGAAATTTTTTGTCCGGTTTTAACAAACACCTCCGTTAAATTAGTGTAAACACTTAAATATTCGCCATGTCTAATAATTACAAATTTTCCTCCTGTTGGTGAAACTGTAATTCCTGTAACTTCACCTGCAAAAACGGCTCTTGCTTGTGCGCCATTATTTGAACATATTTCAACACCATTATTCATCATCATAAATCCTTTAATTGCAGGGTGCTCGTGTTCTCCATAGCTTTCACATATCATTCCTTTCATTACAGGCCAAGGCAACTTCCCTTTATTATTTTCAAAATCATCGCTTAATGCTTCGGCTTCAGGTGTTAATTCAGGCATAAATAAATTTTCCTTTTTTTCCACTTTAACTTCTTTTATTTCTGTGTTATTGATGGTAGTTGTATTAGTATTGTTTTTTTTATCTTTTTTATTCTTTTTATCAGCTAGTGCTTTTGCTTCTTTTTCAGCTAAAGCTTTTTTGGCTGCTTTAGCTTGAGCTTCTTTCATTGCCTCTTCGGCTTTACGTTTAATTTCTTCGGCAATTAATTTTTTAATTGCAGATTGTAAAGCAATAGCATCTTGTTTTTTTCTTTCTAATTGTTGTTTTAACTCTTTTTCTTGCGTTTGTAAGTTTGTTAACACCTCCTCTTGTTCTGATTTTTCAGAATCTAGATTTTTTTTCTCATTTTCTTCGATACCAAGTAATAGATTTTTTTCGTGTTTTTGTGTTTTTAATTCATTTAATTTACTTAAAATTTCAAGTTGTGTTTTAGTAATATCTTGTGCTTGTTTTTTACGGTAAGTATTATATTGTTGCATATACTTAAGCCTAATATAAGCTTGGTTAAAATTTTCTGAAGAGAAAAGGAACATTAATTTACTATAAGCATCTTGATTACGTTGTGCTGCAATTATCATTTTTGCATAATCTAACTTTAATTTTTCTAAAGATTGTTTTAAAGCGTTAAACTGCCCTTCGTTTTGTTTAATGTTTTGGTTTAATATAGCAATTTCAGCGTTAATTGTAGTTATTAACTCTTGTCTTTTTTCTATCTTAAGATTAATGTTTACGAGTACCCCTATGCTGTTCTTTTTATTAACTTTAGTTTTACTTAACATCGAGTTTATTTCATCAATCTCGTCGTTAATACGTTTCTTTTTATTTTCAAGGTCTTTTTTGGTTGTTTTGCTATTTGACTGACTTTTAATTATTTGAAATGAAAAAAACAAACATAACATTATAATAATGTTAATGCTATTTTTTCTTAATTTCAATTGAGTCATAACTTTTAGGAATATTTAAATTAATTTTTTGAGGTATATTTTTTTCAACACGAACATACTCAATTTTTAGCTTTGCTTTCTTCTCTGCAACTATATCAATATTAACAAGCCTTGGTGCAAAAACACTATCTGTTGAGTTGAATTTTTGATAATTTGCTATAAAAATTCTGTTGGAAATGGGTTCTATAAATTCATTTTTAACAATTTTAAAAGTTTCAGGGTGTAATGTTATAACTTGCAGGGCTTTTTTTACTTGTTCGTTAGTATTTTCTATTTTTCTTAATTTTTTCTTCCGTTCAGTACTTAGTTTATAATTACAATTTATGCGATCGGTTACAGGTTTTAACTTTTCGTCTTCATCATAAAATTTTGCGCTATTACCAACTAAAACAGCTTGAAGAACTTCAAAATCTAAATCTGCATTTAAAAGTTCATTTATATATTTAAAATCGCCTTTAAAATATTGCCTTTTTAAATCAAAACGCATTTTAACACTATCTTGTGTAATAAGAATTTTAGCAAAATCTAATGAAAGTTTTTCAATTACTATATAAATAACACTATCGTACTTAATTCTTACTTTAACATCAAAGGAATTTTCATCATTTTCAACATTACTTTCAACATTAGCTTTTAAATACAACCAATTAAATTTTAATTCATTTTCTTGCATGTATTTGGTTAAAGCTTTGCTATTTTTAAAATCAAGTTTACATTTACCATCTACAAGCGTATCTTTTTGATTTTTTGGAATAATTATATTTTGAGTTGTTTGTTTTTTAGATTTACAAGCAAAACCAACTAAAATCAAACATGAAATAACTAGTACTATTTTAATTTTAATCAACAATTTCTTTATTTTTAATTTTATTTTCTAATACTTCTTTCTTTCCAACAATTTTTAATGCATCTTGCCAAAATTTTACTGCTTCATTTATTTTACCAATTTTAAATAATACATCTCCATAGTGTTCTAAAATATTTGGATTAGGCGGAGGAATATTTACAGCGTTTTTTAACCACTTTTCAGCTTCAGGGTATTTTTTTTGTTGAAATAAAATCCAACCATAAGTATCCATATAATTTCTATTATTTGGTTGCAGTTCATTACATTTTCGTGCTAATTTTTCAGCTTTTTCTAAATCATTTTTACGCGTAGAAATGTAGTAAGCATAATTGTTTAAAACTTGAGTGTTATCAGAATCTATTTTAAGCGCGTCATCAAAGGCTTTATCAGATTTTTCAAATTCAT
Organism: uncultured Akkermansia sp.; assembly: GCA_964487105.1. Taxonomy (GTDB): domain Bacteria; phylum Bacteroidota; class Bacteroidia; order B-17B0; family Aurantibacillaceae; genus Aurantibacillus. Next base: position 6,399 of record CAZAPH010000034.1, on the reverse strand, counting down.
TATTGTAAAAATAGGCTTCGCCTAAATTAAAGTAAAACGACAGCATTTGAGCTTTATTATCTATAACAAATTCTAATCCATCTTTTAAAGCATTAATGGCTTGAGAATATTTTTTTAGTTTAATATTTGCTAAGCCATTAAAAAAATAAACATTTGGTTGATTAGGAAAAAGTTCAATTGCTTTTTCACTTATTGATTTTAATGAATCAAATTTATTTAATTCATTATAAACAAACATTAACTGTTCCCAAATTTTATAATTGCTTTTATCTGCATTTGCAGCATTAAAATAATAGTTTGAAGCTTCGTTTGGTTTGTTTTCAATCATCAAATAATCTGCCATCACACCATTTGCATCTGCATTTTTTGGGTGTACTTTAATGAAAATTTCAGCCAATTCTTTACCTTGATTAAATAATTGGTTATTACCGCTTTTTTCTGATCGTAAGTAATAATTAAAAGCTATTGTAGCTTTGGCTGTTGGGTCTAAATCAGGGTTTTGAAATGCTTTTCTTAAATATTCAAAACTTTTAATTGGTTCCTTTTGTATATTATAATAGTCGCTTAAAGATAAGTTAACCGTTGGGTGATTAGGATCAATTTCTAATATTTTATCATAAATTTCTTTTGCTTTTTGTTGTTTATTTGTTTCTTCATAAAATTCAGCAAGACTAACCAAAAAATTAGTATTTGAATTATCAGAAGCACAGAGTTTTAGTAATTCTTTTTCGGCATCATTTATTTTTCCTTGACTATTTAATAACTTAACTTTATTATTTGTTATTTGTTCATTAATGCCATAAACAGCCTCTATTTGGTTATATAAATTAAATGATTTTTCAAACTCATTTATAGAAGCATATTGAATTGCTAGATCTTCTTTAAATTCAATTACATCAGGAAAGTTTTTAACTAAATTTTCAGCAATTTTAATTGCTTGGCTATACTGCTTATTTTCATTATAACAATCAATTAATATTTTTTGATAGTATTCGTTTTTGTTATCAGCGGTTGCACAATATTTTGCGTTTTCAATAGCTAATTGCAAACTCTTTTTTTCTAAGTAAATTTTAGCCAATTCGTATTTAGCTGCAGCAGATTTTGGATTTATTTTTTGACATTCTAAAAAATATTTTAATGCAACATCTAAATCATTTTTTAATTTAGCTGAACATCCATCAATAAAACTTCTACCAAAAGCTAGTTCTTCAACCTCTATTAAATTAAAGCTATCTGAATTTGTACTTTTTTCAATTTTTTTATTGCTGGTTGCTTGTTTACTGGTTTTACAAGCAAATAACACAAAACAAATAAATATAAAATATAAACTACGCAATAACTTGAGAATAATCACTAATACTTAAATCTAATTTTTTACTCTTAACTTCTGCTCCAGTACCAATCATACTATTATAAATATTTGAATAACTAATTTTTACATCATTTTGTATAATTGAATTTGAAAGTATTGAATTTGAAATATTAGAGTTACTGCCAATACTAACATGCGGACCAATAATTGTATTTTCTAATACTACATTATCTCCAATAAAACAAGGTTCAATAATTATGCTATTATTGTTTTTAATGTTTTTTCCTTTTAATTCATTATTGCCTTTTTTAAATTCTAACACTCTTTGGTTTGTGTAAACTGTAGCATCTTTATTACCACAATCTAACCATTCTGTAACTTGGCCAGGTTTAAATTTTGTTCCTTTTAATTTCATGTTTTCTAAAGCATTAGTTAACTGAAATTCTCCTTTGTCTGTAATATTATTATCTAAAAGATATTGTAATTCGTTTTTAAGATACTCACCATCTTTAAAATAATAAATACCAATAATTGCTAAATCGCTTACAAACGTTTGTGGTTTTTCAACAAAATCAGTAATTACATTATCTGAATTAAGTTTAACTACACCAAATTGACGTGGATCATCTATTTTTTGAACCCAAATTACACCTTCTTGGTTTGTATCCATCACAAAATCAGCCTTAAATAATGTATCCGCAAAAGCAACAACTGTTTTCCCTTTTATAGAATTTTTTGCACACATTATTGCATGTGCAGTTCCTAACGCTTTTTCTTGATAATAAATTACACCTTTTGCACCTTGAGATTCGGCAACTTTTATTAGATTCTGTTCTACTTCACTTCCAAAATCAGGACCAATAACAAATGCAATTTCTGTAACTTTTTCGCCACAAACTTTTGTAATATCTTCAACTAAATGCTGTACAATTGGTTTACCTGCAACAGCGATTAGAGGCTTTGCAGTAGTTAATGTATGTGGCCTCATTCGTTTACCTTTACCGGCCATTGGTATTATAATTTGCATAATTTTTAATTTCAACAAAAATAACATAATTTGCGAACTATTACACATTTGATTACAATGAAAAACAAGTACTTTTTAGCAATAGTATTACCAGAACCTATACATTCTATTGTTGAAAAGTTTAAGCAACAATTAAACATAAAATATAATTTAAAAGGTGCGTTAAGGAGCCCAGCTCATTTAACTTTACATATGCCTTTTGAGTTACCCTTAAAAAGAGAAGAGGATTTATTAAATGTATTAAAACAATTTAAGTTTAATTCAGAAATAATTATAGAAATTAAAGGAATTGGTAGTTTTGATAAACGTGTAATTTATTCGAATGTGATTCCGAATGAAAATTTAAATGATCTTTATCGTTCGCTTAAACATACTGTATCAAGTAACTTTAATGTTGAAAATGAAATTTATAATACCAGGGGGTTTCATCCTCATATAACTTTAGCATTTAGAGATTTAAAAAAACATCAGTTTGATGCAGTTTGGAATGAAACAATTCTATTTAATTTCGATACTGTTTTTAAAGTTAAAGCATTTACTTTATTAAAATTAAATAACGATAAGTGGGAAATTTATAAAAATTATCCTATAAATACGCTTTAACTATATTTTTGTTGCCCCTCCTTTACCAAATAATCTTAAAGCAAGTTCAGCGCCAATTTTATTTGAATTATTAAAAACTAATGTACTTTTTATTTCAGTATCTGAATTAAAATTTTTTACAGTTATTGTTGCTAAATAGGTATTGGCATTTTTTTCAAAATTTATATTTGCTTGTGGTAAATTAATTCCTTTGGTTATTTCAATATTACATTTCAATAAATCATCTTTTATTTTTTCAATAACACCATCATTTGTTCCTGTAATTGTTAACTCAAATTTAGAGGTTAGTCCTGAAAACGGTAATAATTGAGGATATGCTTCATGACATTTTTGTGTATAAATTTCTTTATTAGTGGCGCTTTGTGCGGCGGATTCTAATAAACGATAAATAAATAGTTTTTCATATTCTTTATCAGCAATTTGATTTGGATTTGAATTATCTGAAGCACTTACTGTTTTATAAACTAATTGATTTGCTAACTCATTTGCTTCTTTTTCCTCTCCGTTTTCTTGTAAAAGTTTTAATTTAAATAATTCAAAATATCGGTTTATTTTTTCTCTTTTGTCCGTATTACTGTAGTTATCGTATTTATTAATAAAATATTTTTTAGAAAATTCTTTTATTAAAAACCAAGATTCATCAAATGTTACAGTGCTTTCAGAGCAAAATAAATCATAGATTAATCGCTCTCTTTCTAAATTAGATGAAAGTTGGTTTACCAATACATATTCTAACATAATTTTTTGAAAATTATAAGTTAAATAATCAAACAAATCAAAAGAGAACCACCACCCTTTATTGGCAAATTTTATAAATGCAATTTTTTTATTTATTAATTGCAACTTTAATAAATTTATTGTAAACTCATATTGGCTTTGAGTTAAAGTTGTGCCTATATGAATTTCTTTAAAATTAGAGGCTTTATCTAAATATACTTCTGCACTATCTAATTGCCCATCGTATAAATACGCTCTTGATAAAGCAATATTATACCATCCAAAACCAGGTGTTGAACCTGATTCGGTAATTTTATTTTGAGTAATTTGAATGGCCTGTTTTGTTTTACCTGCATAAATAAACATTGTAGGTAAATAATAATTTGGTTCACTTAGTTGAAAATTTCGGCCATAATATTCTTGTTTTAAATAATTTTGGGTTGCAATATTAAAATTACCAAGTTCTTGTTGGTCATTAGCGTAATTATTCCAAGATAATCTTCCTGCATCCATCAGTAATTGTTGATAGTATGCTGTACTGTCATAATTTTTATTATAGTTATGAATTATCGCAAGATTATGATACACATACATTAAATCTCCTGAACTATGATAAGGTCCATACCACGCATCATTTAAAGTTTTATTCTTATTTATTTTTGATATTTGTTCGTAGCAAAATTTAAATGCCATTTGTTCATTTTCAATTATTGAATTTTTTAAAAATGGATATTTATCTGAAGTATAAAATCTGTTGCGGTGATATAACCATGCTTTATCCGCTCCAGTTGAAAAAAAATCTCTTTGAAAATTATAACTCTCAATTTTATTTATAAGAGCCATAGATGAATCAGGCAATTCAATATTATTATAGCAAAATTGTAAAGTTGTAACTATGGTATAAAAATCGCTAAAGCGTTGATTATTTTTAATAAAATAATCAGTTGAAGAGAATAAATTTTTCATGTTTAACGAGTAATCGTTTTCAAATAAAATAAGCGCTTTATATAATGGTTTTATTGCCATTTGATAACCTAAATAATCGCTACTTCTATCGTATTTATAAATTCCTTCGATTAAATATCCTACATAATAGGTGCTATCTAATCTAATAAATTCTCTGCTTCGAGGTAAAACTTCAGTACTAGTTAAATCTAACCCATTCCTTTTAGCATCAACTTCGTATCTAGCCGATGAATTTTGAGAGTATATAGATAAATTGATTAATAAAAAAAATACTGAAAAATAATTTTTTTTGAAAAAAATATTTTTCAGTTTAAAAAGAAAATAAATATTTAAAATTATATTAATCACGTTAATTACACTGTTTGCAAATTAATTTTTTTTAAACGTTCAATTTCTGTTTTTAAAAACGAAGGCAATAATTTTTGTTTTGCTTCTTTATTTCTATAAATAAGCCTATGGTCTAATACTGGTAAAATTAAATTTGCCAAATCATCTTCTGTTACAAATTTTCTATTGTTTACATATGCATAAGCTTTCAAACATTTTAAAAAAGAAATTCCACTACGGGTAGATGCACCTAAAATAATTTCTGGGTGCTCACGAGATTGTATAATAATGTTTTTAACTGATTTTACTATTTCAGGGTGAATAAAAATAGTTTCACATTCATTTTGCATTGTAATTATCTCACTTAGCGAAACAATTGATTTTACGTTATTACTATTTTTAATAATATTTAAATAGTTATTATAAATTTCAAGTTCAATTTCTGCATCAACATATCCAAAATATAGTTTTATAAAAAACCTATCTAATTGAGCTGATGGTAAAGGATAGGTTCCTTCCATTTCAATAGGGTTTTGAGTAGCAATTGTGAAAAACATTTTTTCTAACGGATATGTTGTTTCTCCAATAGTAATTTGATTTTCGGCCATACATTCAAGTAAAGCAGATTGCACTTTTGGAGAAGCCCTATTAATTTCATCGGCTAATAAAACATTACAAAATAATGGTCCTTTTTTAAATACAAATTCTTTTTTGTTATCATCAAAAATATGTGAACCAATTAAATCCATAGGTAACAAATCTGGCGTAAACTGAATTCGTTTGAAATTGGCTTCTAAGTGATTGTTATTGTTTGAAATACTTTGTGCCAAGGTTTTAGCTAAAACAGTTTTTCCTGTACCTGGGTTATCTTCCATAAGTATATGGCCTTTAGCTAAAAGTGCGGTTAACACTAATTTAATTTGTAATGTTTTTCCTTTAATTACTAATTCTATATTTTTAATTAGTTCATCAACTTTTGTTGTTTCTGGTTTAATTATTTCTGTAGTATTTTCCATTTTTTATTTGATTATATTAAAATAGTTTATGGTGTTTTTGATATTTATAAAGCTTAATATTTTATGTTTTATTGAGAATTTTGAAGTTATTCGTTTAAAATTACTCTTATGAAATTGAGAAATATAATTTTCTTCTTCAATAGTTAAAGGTAATTTAGAATAATAGCATTTTTGATACAATTGATTTAATACAATCATGTCTGTACCAAATTTATTATCAATAAATTGTGCCATATCGTTAGGAGATTTTTCATTACTAGGCAAAGCATTTAATTGATGAAGATAAAAATATATTAAGCGTTGAATTGCAGCAATTTGATTTTTACCTTTATTTTTAATTTTGGTTTTATAAAATAAATAAATAAACAACGGCGTACACAATATTAATATTCCGCAAACCAACAAGCATAAACTTAAAATTTTAAAGCCCT
>CAZAPH010000033.1:0-25618 GCA_964487105.1 uncultured Akkermansia sp. | reverse complement strand
AAAAGATTCTGATTTAACACCTAAGCCAACCGGCATTCTATCAGATGCTAACTCTGTTAAATAACCATCTCAAACTAAAATTAATTTGTTATTTGCAGCAGCATAGGTTATTTGATTAGACTCTTTGTTTAAACAAATAAGTAAGCCATCAAAACCATCTTTTTGTCCATCTTTAGATAAGGAAGTAATTAATTTTTCTCTAACATAGTTAAACACATCGTTAGGATTAATAATGTTTTTTTCATTAATCGCTTCGGATAAATAACCAATATTTAATAAACTCATAAATGCTCCAGGTACACCGTGTCCTGTGCTATCACAAACAGCTAAATAAAATAAATTGTTTTTTAATGTTGCCCAATAAAAATCGCCACTTACAATATCTTTTGGGTTATAATAAATAAAATTATTTTTTATATTTTCATTTAAAAAATCTTGATTTGCGAGAAGTGTGTTTTGAATTTTTTTGGCGTAGTTAATGGAGTCTAAAATTTCTTTTTGTTTTTGTTCAACCAATAATTTTTGCTCTGTAATTATTTTATTTGTTTTATTTTTTTGAAAATATCCTCTTATTACAAAAAACAATAAAATGATAAATACACCTAAAAATACAATTGCAATACTTGCATTTTTCTTTTGAGATATAATTTCATTTTCTTTTTCATTAACTTCTAAACTGTGCTTAACGGAGTCTTGTAATTGTTTTTTGTTAAAGGTATAATTTAATTGCATTTCGGTAATTTCTCTTAATTTGTCTGAATTTAATAAGCTATCATTTAATTGATTTCCTAATTTGTAAAATTTAAATGCATTATTTAGGTTTCCAGTTTCTTCGTAAGCTTTTGAGAGATAAAAGGAAATGTCTCTTTCAGTACTTTTTGAGTTTATTCGTTTTGAAAAATTTAAGGCTTGCGTTAAAATTGTTATAGCATCTTTAAATTTATTTTGGTTTATTAAAGATTTGCCAATATAGCCCATATTAATTGAAAGGCTGTGCGTGTCTTTTCTAGACTCCCATATTTTATATGCTTTTTCGTAATAAATTTGAGCGGAATCGTATTGTTTTAGATTTTCTAAAATTAGCCCTATATTTTCTGAATTAGAAGCAACACCATAAAAATTTTTGACTTTAAAATTTAATGTTTTTGCTTTATTAAACAAATCTAAAGCTTCATCGTTTTTCTTTTGTTCCAGATAGATTAAACCAAGGTTGTTATTTATCGAAGCTTGGCCACCTAAATTATTTTTCTTTTGATAAATTACCATTGCTTTATTGTAAAATTCAAAAGCTTTTTCAAATTGTTTTTGTATGGTGTAAACTATGGCAATACTGTTGTAACAAGACGCTTTTTTAAGTTCAAATTTATTAGCATCAGCAATGGTTAAAGCATTTAATATGTTTTCACTTGCTTTATCGTAAATGCCTTTTTCTCTATATATTGTTCCTAATTCAGAATAAAATGAACAAATATATTTAGGAAAGTTTAGTGTTTTTGAATTATTTAAACCTAGTGTAAAATATTTTAAACTTGAATCTAATTTACCTTCATAGTAATATAAATTACCAATTTTTAAAATAGTATTTAAATAATTTGTATCAACGTTTTGTTTGTTGATACTCTTTTTTAACGAATCTATATTAAGTGCAGATAAATTTTGGAAAAAAATACAGATTAATGTTATAAAAATTGTCTTTTTCATTTTACTGAGTTGAAAGATAGTAAAAACAATAAAAGAAGAATTAATATTTTGCTAGAAGTATATAATTTTTAGATGAAATTATTTTTTAGTAACTCAGATTTGGAAAGTAAGTTATACCTAATTAATTTATTTCCCGATACAAAATTTTGTAAATATGGATTCAAGCAAATCGTTAGCAACAACTTGCCCTGTAATATTTGATAATTCGTTTAAAGCATATTTTATATCTAATGCAAGAATATCACCAACAATTTGTTTATCAAGTCCTTCGTTTACTTTTTAAAGGGCGTTGTATGCTTTTTGTAAGGCATCTGCATGTCTGGCATTTGTTACAATTGTATCTGTTGCATCTACAGTTCTTGTATCAAATAAAGACACTAATTTTTCTTTAAGTAGGTTAATGTTTTTATTTTCTTTGGCCGAAATAAAAATCATATTTTTAAATTCAAAAAACTCTTTTCTTAAAGTATTTTCGCCTTCAACGTCCATTTTATTTGCAACTACAAGGAGTTGTGAATTGCCAATATGTTCGTTTAATTTGTTTAATTCTATTTTTAAATCGCCACTACTTAATTCATGCGAATCAAATAAATAAATTACAATAGCTGATTTTTTAATGGCATCAAACGCTTTATTAACGCCTATTTGTTCAATTATATCATCAGTTGTTCTTATACCTGCGGTATCAATAAATCTAAATAAAACGCCATCTATTGTAATTTCATCTTCAATTGTATCGCGTGTTGTACCTGGTATTTCGCTTACAATGGCTCTATCATCTTCTAATAAAATATTTAATAAAGTTGATTTTCCGGCGTTTGGTTTGCCTACAATAGCAACTGGAATTCCATTTTTAATAACATTCCCTAATTCAAAACTATTAATAAGTTTATTAATTACGTTTAATATTGTATTGATTAACTTTTTTAAATCATTTCTGTTTGCAAATTCAACATCTTCTTCGCTAAAATCTAATTCTAATTCAATTAAAGAAGCAAAGTTGATTAAGTTTTCTCGTAAAAGTTTTATTTTATTGCTAAAACCTCCTCGCATTTGTTGCATGGCAACTTGATGGCTTACCGCACTATTACTGGCTATTAAATCAGCAACGGCTTCGGCTTGACTTAAATCTAATTTACCATTTAGAAACGCGCGCATAGTAAATTCTCCAGGGTTAGCCATTCTGGCACCATCATTTAAAAATAATTGTATAAGTTTTTGAATAATAAAGGGTGAGCCATGGCAAGAAATTTCAACTATATTATTTCCAGTGTATGTATTTGGTTGTTTAAATACAGAAACTAAAACTTCATCAATTATAACATTATTATGTAAGTATAAACCAAAAACAGATGAGTGTGATTTTACTTTTTGTAGTGATTTAGGCGTATTATTTTTTTTATTATAAAAATGTTTTTCGGCTATAGAGATTGAATTGTCGCCACAAAGTCTTATTACCGCAATAGCCGAAGTGCCATGAGCTGTGGCTAATGCAACAATAGTATCTTTTGTGTTTAATTTCATTTTTTGATTAACATTTTTCTATAATTGTTGCGTAGCCTTGCCCTACACCAATACATAAAGTTACTAAGGCATATTTTTTATTATGAATATTTAAATCTAATGCTGCTGAATTTAAAATGCGTGCACCACTCATACCAAGTGGATGTCCTAGAGCAATTGCACCACCATTAATATTTATTCTTTCATCATTATCTTTTAAATTCCATGATCGGATACACCCTAAAGCTTGTGCTGCAAAGGCTTCGTTTAGTTCAATTAAATCAATATCGTTTATAGTTAACCCTGCACGTTTTAGTGCTTTGTTAGACGCTTCAACGGGGCCTAATCCCATAATTCGAGGTTCAATACCACTTACGCCCATGCTTACAATTCTGGCTAAAGGTTTAAGGTTGTATTTTTTTATTGCGTCTTCGTTTGCTAATAAAATTGCAGCAGCACCATCATTTAATCCGCTTGAGTTACCGGCTGTTACACTTCCCTCTTTTTTAAACGCTGGTTTTAATGAACTTAAACCTTCAAGTGTTGAATTTGGTTTTGAAAATTCGTCTTTATTAAAAATTATTGGATTGCCTTTGCGTTGAGGTATTTCAGTATTAATTATTTCCTTATCAAACCTTCCGTTTTTAGTTGAATTTGCTGCTTTTTGTTGACTCCATAAGGCAAATCGATCTTGGTCATCTCTATTTATTTTTAAATAACTTGCTACATTTTCTGCTGTTTCTCCCATTGCATCTACACCATACATTTCTTTTAATTTTGGATTAATAAAACGCCATCCAAAACTTGTATCAAATAATTGTTGATCTCTACCAAATGCCGAACCAGCTTTGCTCATAACTAGTGGCCCACGAGTCATGTTTTCGACACCACCAGCCACCATTAAAGATTCATCGCCAACTTGAATGGCTCTTGCAGCATCAACAACTGCACTTAAACCACTTGCACATAAACGGTTTACTGTTTGAGCAGGCACACTACTTGGGTAACCAGCTAGTAAACTCGCCATTCTAGCTACATTACGATTATCTTCGCCTGCTTGATTTGCGCAGCCTAAAACAACATCACCAATTTCTTCAAAATTAACATGTGAGTTTTTTTCTTTCAATGCTTTTAAAACGTGAGCCGCTAAATCATCTGTTCTAACGGTTGAAAGTGTACCACCTAAATTACCTATTGCCGTTCTAACACCGTTTATAATATATGCTTGTTTCATTTTTAACTATTAGTTTAATATTACTTTTTAAATTTACGAATAATACATTTAATTAATAATTTTAAATGTGATTTATAACCTATTTTATTTTGTTTGTATATTGCAGAGTTATAAAAACTGGTTAATGCAAAAAAGCCTAAGTTACTATTCCCGCAACTATCTGACCAAAATTTAAGAATTATTGAATTAAAATCTTTTTGATAAATACTATTTTTAGTATTATTTTGATTTATTAAGTTTTTAAGCCAAGCTTCAATATCAATTAATTGCGATTTTTTTGTAATAAAAACATTATCACCAATAAAATTATGTGTTTCAAATTGCTTTTCATTAAAAGTAAAACCTAAATTAGTTAAATAAATTTTTCTAATCTCAGCACTTTTTTGTAATTGAAATGTTTTGTTTTGAGCACTAATTTGTTGTTCGTGACTTCTGTAATTTATACTTTTTTCGGTGCAAAACCCAAATTCGTAATTAATTGCAAGTCTGCACCAGAGTTCGTAATCTTCGGTATGTTTAAATTGAGAGTTGTAAATCGTATCATCACTTTTTTTAAACATTACAGTAGGGTGCATAAAGCAAGTTGAAAAGAGTAAAATAGTTTTTAATTGATTATTAGTGAATTGATGATTAAAAGAAAGTATTTTATTTTTGGTAATTATATTGTAATTACTACCAATTATTTTGCAGTTTGGGTTATCAATAAAATAGTTTAATTGTGTTTGTAATCTTTTTGGTAAAGCAATGTCATCAGCATCCATTCTCGCAATATATTCTCCACTTGCAAATTCAATTCCTTTATTTAACGAATGAATTATCCCAATATTTGTTTGGTTATTTAATAAATTTATTCTTGAGTCGTTAAATTTCTTAATAATCTCTGGTGTTTTATCAGTACTTCCATCATTAATTATAATAAATTCAAAATTTGAGTAGGTTTGATTTAATATACTTGTAATGGCTTCTCTTAAATAAGTTTCGCCATTAAAAACTGGCATTAATACTGATATTTTTGGATTATGATGCACTATAATGTTGTAAGCGATTTATAATTTCATTATCTATATTTTCATTAAATTTTCTAGCAAAAAATTTATTTTCAATATTTAGTATTTTATTATAGTCTTTAATTGTAAAAGTTTTTGGGAATTCAGGGCCTGTTTGCCAATCAACATAACGTAAATCATCAGATACTACTTTATTTTTAAATTCAGAATTCATTACAATTGATTGAATAAAAATTTCATCGGCCGTTAAAGTATATTTAAAAGTACTTAAATATTTTGGATTTTTTTGTATGTAATTATGGATGTAATTTAAACATTGATAAGATAAATTAAACCAATTAGACCCTCCATATTGTTGAAAATAGGGCTTACGAAAAATATTAAGTTTGAATTGAATAATTGTAATTAAACTATTAACCTTATTTAATATTTTATTGACTTTTAAAAAATTAAAATTAAAGCAGCCTAAGCGATTTAATCCACCATCAGCCCATTGTGCGTCTGGAAGTTTAAAATTTACTAAAAATTCTTTTCCATTATTATTTAAAAAGAAATGAATTAACTCATTTGGTTTTTTAATTAAAAAATCCTGCCCACTAATTAGCATAAAATAGTTTTCAGTATTTGATTTCACCGCACATTTTATTAGTGCGTATGTTGCCCTTATTTGGTTGTAATTTCCCCACGAAACTTTGTATTGTTCGGTAATGAAATTAACTCTAGTGTTATCTTTAAAATAATATTTTACTTCAGAAAATAATTTGTTATTTTTTAAATCTATATGGATATATATTTTACTGTTTTGTATAACTAACAAAGATTCAATTAACTTTTTTAATTGATTTGGTAAGTGATGCGCTAATATTAAAAACCCAATTTTCATTTATATAATAATCCAACTGTCGGGTAATATCCCTAATTGTTTACTTTCAACGGAATTAAACCAATATTTTGGACCAATAACTATTTTATTTGGATTTTTATTTAACCAAGCGCCCCACCAGCTAAAGCTACTATTTGCAATAATATTATGGTTACAATTACTCATTAAATACATATCTTCTGCTGCGCTGTTTGTATTTAAATAATTACAATTATTAAATTTTAAATTTTTCTTACACCAATCAATATCATCTGAAAAAATGTAAATATTGAGTTCTGTATTTAATTTATTTTGTAAATAATTTAGAGCGTTTGTATAATATTCAATTGTGCAAAGGCCATGAAATTGGTTAGCAGAGCTTAACGTAACATAATCCCCTCTTCTTATATGTAAAGAAACACTATTAGATTTAAGTTGACTTATATTATTAGAAAAACTATTTGTTAACTCAGTTTTAAAATTAAAAGCTGAATAAATTTCTTTTTTAAAATTTAAAAAGTACTTTTCGTTTTGCCAAAAACCGTTTAAATAGGTGTTAGGCCCTAAGTTCATAAAGTTTGAATTAAATGTTTGTCCAGATTCGTTAACAATTTGATTTTTGCTTTTTATTGAAAAATATCTAAATAAGAATTTATTAATTAAATTTTGATTAAAATTATTTATTTCATTTTGAGTGGCAATTGATAACTCTAAATTAAAAATATTTAATTCAAGTTGTCGCTGCGTATATGCACCATTTGAATTTTTATTTAATTGAGTAACATCAATTTTTAAAGGAACATTATGTTTTTTTGCAAGGGCTAAGCCAGCTGCATATTGAAACATTTGGTTACCCAAGCCTCCTATTAAATTAGTAATTATCATTTATTTAGTTTAAATAGGGTTTAAGGTAATTATAAATTAGTTCTTCTTTTGGTTTAACGTTTAGCCAATAAGAGCCATTAAATGTATGAAGCCATTCAGCTATTAATTCCATTTTGTCTGATTGAAAAACATCACCAGCTCTTAAATTTAGATAGGTATGTAAAGGAAATTCTATTTTTTTTATATCTAATTTAGAATACACATCTTGCCAATTACCTCCTCCAGAATCAAGATTAATTTTATTAATTATAATTGGTAAAAAGCTAATTTTTTTACATTTCAATATATCCTTAGTGTAAAAGCAAAAACCAGCCCATAAATACCAATAATTTTGCTTTTTTTGCAAATCACCATAGATAGATTGTTTGTTTAAAATAGGAATTATTGAAGTAGGTTTTATTGGAAAAATATCATGATCAATAAACCCAAAATAATTTATGTTATTTTTTAATACAATATTTTTATAAATCCAGTTTAAACAAATACCATGTGAATTACTTCCTGTTTTAAAAGGATTTTTGGGCATTGAAAAGTAATTGATGTTCTTTTCTGTACAAACTTTAAATGCTTCTTCTCTAATTTCGATTATGCTTGAATTGTCAAATACAACAAAAACAAATTTGTCTTTTAAATGCTTATCTAATAATTGTTTTTGTATTAAAAGGAGTTTACTATTATTAAACAAAACGCTAAAAATGTACAAATGGTCTTTAGCATTAAAGTCATCATATAAATTAATTCTTAAACAAGCTGATTGATAAAATATTTTCTTTTTAAGAAAAATAGTAACGTTACGTGGCTTAATTAATAAATATGAAAGTAATTTTTTAAGCATTTATTAATTGTATATAAAGATTCTCGTATTCAAGAGTTATTTTTTCCCAACTGTATTTTTCGCTCCAAATTTTGTGTGATTTTTCTGCCATTTCTGCTCTTTCTTTTTCATTTTTGTAAAAATCGTTTAAAATATTTATTGCTTCTTTAATTTGTACATGCGAAAAGCCATTTGAGTTTTTTGTTGTTGGTAATATTTTACCACCTTTGGTCCATTCTGCAATTTCAATTGAATTGCCAACATCAGTTGCTAAAAAAGGTAATTTTGCAGCGGCACACTCAAACAATACTATTGGTGAACATTCAATATTAGATGGAAAAATAAAAATGTTTGATTGTTTGTATGCAGCAACCGTAAATTCTCTTGAAAAATGTTGGAAAAACACTTTTTTGTTAGGGTTTAATTTTATTAATAGCCAGTTCCATAGTCTATTATAATATTTAGGCATCGATTTAAAAAATTGTTCGTAGTTATTGCCAATCATAACAAGTGCTACATTTTTTAAATTACTTTTTCTAAATATTTCAATTAATTCATCATGCCCTTTCCAAGTTGTGTAACTACCAACATGTAATAATAAAAAAGTATCAGGTTTTAACCCTAATTCTTTTCTTACGTTAATTTTTTCGTGGACTAAAAATTCATCTTCAGCGGCACCATTTGGAATGATGATTGTTTTAGTAACTCCATTTTCTTTTGCGAAGTTTATATCGCGGTAATCATTACTTAAATATACATTCATATCATAATCATGAATGTATGTTTTCATGTCTTGAAAGTATTGTTTATACTCAGGCCAATATAAGCCAGAGTAGCCAGTGGGTACAGATACTTTTTTAGCTTTTATATTTTTTAAAATAGGGAGAGCTAAATTAGTTGCCCATTGTTGTGCAGCAAAAAAAGTAATAACATCTGCATTTGTATTTAATAGGTAATCCTGATATCTTTTTTCTTCATCTGTATTTACTGTAATAGGATTTCCTTCTATTTTAAATATTTCAAGTTTTACACCATTTAATTCGTTATAATTTCTTTCGTTATGAAATCTTGTACAAACAATAACTTCATGCCCAAGCTTTGCCAATCTTTCAGATAGTTGTTTTACTACCTCTTGCATTCCGCCTACATTAGGATAATACGATTCTACACAATGTAAAATTTTCATAATAATTTTAATTAAACCAAATTAATAATTTTCGTTTTATTTTATAAATAAAAACATCAAATTTATTAGCATTTGGATTATATATTTTTGAGTTATAAAATTTATAAGTAAATAAATAATTGTATTTTTTTAAAATTAATTTAAGTTCTTCTTTATTTATTTTTGGGTTGAATTTAAGAGCTAGCTTTTTTAAAACAATTAATGATTCGTTTAATTTGTTTTTGCTAATGTTAAAATTATTTGTTCCATGAAAAAAGGAAGTTAACATTAATGTTGGATCAATATCACTTTGTTCAACTATAGATTTTATATGTTCTGTACTTTGAGCTTGAACAATAGTGTTATAATTTTTTGCTGTAAAAGACATGCCAGATAATAACTGCCTATAATCTATTAAAACCTCAGGTAAATTAGCTATTTCATAAGCATTAGAAATTCTAAACCAATATTCAAAATCTTGAATTAATCCATTTAAGGCTTCGTTGTAATACCCACAATTATCAAGAATTTCTCGCTTAAACATAACTGATGTGTGAACAAATGGGTTATCAAATAATAAAAAAAGTTTTAAATCTGAACTTACAGTTGGATGTTTATGATATGAATTTGTTTTGTTTCCCTCATTATCAACCACACTTGCCCAAGTACCAACTAATCCGTGATTGGGATTTTGTAAAAAAAAGTTTATTTGTTTTTCAAATCTTGTTGGGTACGATATATCATCATGATCTTGCCTTGCAATAAATTCTCCTTTTGCTAATTTTAATCCGTTATTTAAAGTTTTAGCTAATCCTTGATTTGGTTGATATATATATACAATCCTAATATCATTAATTTTTTTTATAATATTTTCAGATCCATCGGTACTGCCATCATTTATAATAATTAATTCAAAATTTTTATAAGTTTGATTTAAAATACTATTAATAGATTGTTCAATGTACTTTTCTGAATTGTACACTGGCAAAATAACAGATATTAAAGGTGTATTGTTCAATTATTAATAAATCAATGTCATTCCGGGTAGCCCAAAATTAGTAGAAATTTTTTTATATTTTTTTTGTGAAACTTTTAAAACATCTTCTATAGCATTATATGGACCAATATTGTAATTAGCATCTTTAGATTGGAAAAATGTATCGTGCAGTAATACAATTACGTTTTCTACATTGAGTAAAATAGTTTCTAATTCTTTTTTAACTGATTCGTAGCTATGATCACCATCCACAAAAAATAATATTTTACCTTTTGGTTTTTTTTGAGATATTATTTCTAGTGATTTTGAAATTCCATCTGCTTGATGAAGTTTAACAGCTTTAAATTTTCTTACTAAAATTCCTCTATCATTTTTTGGGTGTTCATTATGAAAAATATTATCTGGTAAATCAATTGAATGAATTTCTGTTTTTATATTAAATGCTTGTGTTGTTTCATAAAATATCCTAGCTGATTTTCCAATATTTGTTCCCCATTCAAAAATTAATTCGGGTTGAAACTTACAAACAGTTGCAGCCATAAGCATTTGCTCAGTTAATGGAAATGGATGAACGCCTACAAATGGAACTAAATTATTTATTACAAATTCTGAAATTATCCAATTATCAACTTCAAATTCTTGTGAGTTATTATTTTTACTTGGATTTGGATATTTTTTTTTAGTAAATAGTTTACGACTAAACATAACCTAGTTTTTTATAAATTTATTTATTTTAAAATTAACTTTTCTAATAAACTCTTCCCAATTACTTGGAATTCCTCTTTTTTTTACGTTTTTTTTAGCTTTAGAATAGTTTTGTTTCTGATCTTTAGTTAAAAAAATATTTTTTTGTTCCATCCAGTTTTCTAATTCCGTAAAGGCAATTTCAAAAACAGTATATGGGTCAGAATTATTTTTTCTAATTGAGTTTTGACTATCGTTTAAATAATTTAAAAGTGGTTTATTAATGTAAGCAAAATTAATTTTACTAGATAAACATAACCATAAAACATAATCTTCTATTGCTTTAAATTTTATTGCTTCAGGAAAAAATCTATTATCAATTAATAATTGTTTATTAATTAATACTGAACTGCATATAATATTATTTTCTTTTATTAAATCAGTAAATGTAATTTCGGGATTAGTATATTTTAATAAAAGATTTTTGTTATCATTAGAGTTATTTATATTGTATGCGTTACTACTAACTGCTAAATAATTGGTGTTTTGTATTAATTTTACTTGTTCGTAAATTTTTGTATTAAGCCATTCATCATCATTATCTAAAAAAGCAATCCAATTGCCTTTACTTTGTTTTATGCCTATGTTTCTTGGTATTGCAGGTCTGCCATTTTTGCCACAGTCAATCCATTTAACTTTTGGATTGTTTAAATTTTTAACTAATTCTTTTGAATTATCAGTAGAGCCATCATCACAAACTAGAATTTCTAAAACCGGATATGTTTGTGTTAATGCACTTTCAATTGCATTTATCAATAATGTAGCACGATTGTAATTTGGTATTACTACTGATATTTCGAAACTAGATTGCAAAAGTTTTATTTAATTGTTTTTCAAAATTATTATACCAAACGTCTAACATTCTTTTTTCGGTATCACTATCATCTACCATATAATCGGCTAGGTATAATTTCGCTGCATTTTTAGCTTCTGAAACATTAAGATTTTTTATTTTTTTTCCAATTATTTCAATGTTATACGTGTTTTTATAACTATTGGTATTTACTTCTTTAATTTCAAATCCAAATGCAGTGAATATTTTTTCTAACCTTTTTTTAGAATATCCTTCGTAATGCACAGCCCATGGAGCTTCTTGTGAGCCAAAAATATGGCGTAAGCCTACACCTTCATGTTTAGATCCAAATAAATTAAAATTTTTTTTAAATGTTGTTTCAAAATCTGGAACTTCAATTCTTAAAATGCCTCCCATAATTAACCACGAATTCCAACTTGCCATAAATGCACAAGCACTCATTCTTTCAAAATGTTCAAAAACATGATGCAATCGTATTTCATTTATAGTTTGTGGTTTATATTTTAATTCATATAAATTGTGAAATTCGTCGGCAACACTTGTTTGTTGTATAGTATGTTCAGAAGAAGGATAATCAATGTTTACATAACCTTCCATATATTTTTGTCCGCAACCTAAATGTAGTTTCATGTTTTATTTTGGATTAATTTAATTTATTTAAATTTACTTGCATAGGGTTAAATATTAAACCACTTTGTGTATTTACAATTCTATTATTTGTTGCTGTATTACCAGCATCAGAAATTACAATAGAAACCGTAGAGTCATCATAATGAAAAGTTCTTTCATTGTTAGATAATCAAATAACTAATTTGTATGTTCCTGTTGTTAACATTAAATCGTTATTGGTAAAAATAATTTCATACTCTCCTGGGTTTATAGTTTGTGGCGAGCTCCATGATGTTCTAATTGGAAGATCTAAAGCTGAAACTATCCCCATTCCACCTATAAAATGGTCTAGTTTTTTTAAAATTGTGAAACATATTCTAACGCGCCAATTAGAGCCTACGGGTATTTCTGTTAAAGATTTACCAGTTTCATCTTCAATAAACACCTTATGGGCATAACCATTAGGTTCGTTTTCTGGTTTTTGTAGTTGGTATTGACTTTGCGTTTGCTCGCCAGATTGTAAATAAAGATTTATTATGTTTTCGATGGAGTTATGCTCAATTAATTTTCCTTTACTTAAGTAAATGCCTTTATTGCAAAGTTTTTGTACAGCTTGCATGCTGTGGCTTACAAATAAAATAGTTTTTTCACCAGTTTTACTTATGTCTCCCATTTTACCTAAACATTTTTTTTGAAATGCGGCATCTCCAACAGCAAGCACCTCGTCAACAATTAAAATTTCAGGATTTAAATGAGCCGCAACAGCAAAAGCTAAACGAACATACATTCCACTGCTGTATCTTTTAACGGGTGTATCTAAAAATTGTTCCACTTCGCTAAAAGCTACAATTTCGTCAAATTGTTTTTCAATTTCATGTTTGCTCATTCCTAAAATTGAACCATTTAAAAAAATATTTTCTCTTCCGCTTAAATCACCATGAAATCCTGTTCCTACTTCTAGTAGGCTAGCCATTCTTCCGTAATATTCAACTTTTCCTGTGGTTGGTTTAACAATCCTACTTAAAATTTTAAGTAATGTTGATTTACCAGCACCGTTTCTGCCTATAATACCAACTCTATCGCCTTTTTTTATTTCAAAATTTATATCTTGTAATGCCCAAAAGTTTTCGGTTGTTGATTTGTTTGTTGCTTTTAATAAGTTTTTTGTTCCTTTAAAAATAGAACGTACTAAAGAATCTTCATCTTCTTTATTTTGACGATTTAGTATATATTTTTTTCCAATATTATGTACCTTAATGGCTGTGTCTTGCATAGTTTATATATAGTCGGCAAATGATTTTTCAAATTTTAAAAAATATTTTATTGAAAGAAAACTAATTACAATAATGGTTACAGTATTTATTAATAAATAAGTTATACTTGGGCCTTCAAATACACCAAATAAACAATATTTAAATAAATTAATAATTCCAACAAAAGGATTTAACAAATAAATTGTTTTTAAAATTTCAGGAATATTTAAAGTTAAAAATTTTGATGTGGGAATAAATACAGGAATTGCATAAAAAACTATTTGTAAAATAAATGGTAGTAAAAATTTTACATCTCTATATTTAACTGATGCTGTAGCAAAAAATAAACCTATTGAAATTGCGAAAAAAAGCGCATAAGCAATTATTAAAGGTAATAAAATTATTTGCCATGGCGGAGTTCCTAAAATTATAAATGTTGGTATTAAAAAAATAATAAAGGCAATTAAAAAATCTACTAAACTTATTGAAACACTCGAAATTGGCAATATTATTTTTGGGAAATAAACTTTGGTTAAAATATTTGAATTTGATACTAATGAATTACTCACATCTGTAATAACGGTAGAAATTAATTGCCAAAAAATAACTACTGATGATACTGTAATAAAATTTTGAGTAATTGAAGTGTCTTTATTTATTAATAAACTCAATGCCCCAAAAATTAAAATATTAATAAGTGGTCTAAAAATACTCCAGCTAAAGCCAAGCCAAGTTTGTTTATAACGTACTTTTAAGTCTCTAAGACTTAAATGTTTAATGAGACTTTTATAAGTAATTAAATCATTAAACTTTAAAAAACTCTTATCCTCACTGGTTATTACAGTTTTCATTTAAAGATTATAAAGATAACATTAATAATCAAATTATTATGTTTAAAAAATGCATTAAATTTGTTGTTTTTTATATGCAAAACGCACTACAAATTCTTAATAATTCTATTTTAAATGCCTTAAAGGATATTTATCAGATTCAGTCTCCTGAACTTAATTTTCAAAAAACTAAACCAGATTTTGAAGGAGATATTACTTTGGTAACTTTTAATCTTACAAAACTCACTAAGCTTAGTCCAGATGCTACTGCTATTGCTATAGGCGATTATATAAAAACTAATGAGCCATTAATTGAAAAATATAATGTTGTTAAAGGTTTTTTAAATATTAGTTTAAAAAATGAATTTTGGTTAAATTATTTTTGGGGAGTTAAAAACAATTTAAATTTAGGATTTAAATCAGGTAATAGTTCTGGTAAAACTATAATGTTAGAGTATTCATCACCTAACACAAATAAACCTTTGCATTTAGGTCATGTTAGAAATAATTTATTAGGTTATTCTGTTGCTAAAATACTAAGCGCAAACGGGCATAATGTTATAAAAGCAAATTTAGTAAATGATAGAGGAATACATATTTGTAAAAGTATGTTGGCTTGGAAATTATACGGGAATGGAGAAACTCCGCAATCTACAGGAATTAAAGGCGATCATTTAGTTGGTAAATATTATGTTGAGTTTGATAAAATTTATAAAAATGAAATTTTAAATTTAATTAATGAAGGTAAAACAAAAGAAGAAGCAGAAAAATTAGCTCCAATTTTTATGGAAGCCCAACAAATGTTACTTAAATGGGAAAAAGGTGATGCTGAAGTAATTAAATTGTGGGAAACTATGAATTCTTGGGTTTACGATGGGTTTAAACAAACTTACTCAAATTTAGGCGTTGATTTTGATAAAATGTATTATGAAAGTAATACCTATTTATTGGGTAAAGAAATTGTTGTTGATGGTTTAAATAAAAATGTTTTTTATAAAAAAGAAAATGGTAGCGTTGCCATTGATTTAAGTAATGATGGTTTAGATGAAAAAATTGTATTAAGAAGTGATGGAACTAGTGTATATATTACACAAGATATTGGCACAGCTATTGAACGTTTTAAAGAGTTCCCTAATTTAAATCAATTAATTTATACAGTTGGTAACGAACAAGATTATCATTTTAAAGTGTTATTTAAAATTTTAGATAAACTTGGTTATTCTTGGGCAAAAGAATGTTATCATTTAAGTTATGGTATGGTTGAATTGCCCGAAGGTAAAATGAAAAGTAGAGAGGGAACTGTTGTTGATGCGGATGATTTATTAGAAGAAATGTATAATACTGCTGCTAAAACTACTGCTGAATTAGGTAAAGTAGATGGTTTTACTGAAAATGAATTAAACGAACTTTATAAAACAATTAGTTTAGGAGCCTTAAAATATTTTATTTTAAAAGTAGATCCTAAAAAGAAAATGTTGTTTAATCCCGCTGAAAGTATAGATTTTAATGGTAATACGGGCCCATTTATACAATATACTCATGCACGTATTAAAGCTGTTTTACGTAAAGCAGAAATTATAAAAGAATTTGATAAGTCTAAAATTGAAATTAATTTAATTGAAAAAGAAATTATTAAAGCACTGTACGATTTTGAATCTGTAGTGGTTGAAGCTGGAAATTTATATAATCCTGCAGTTATTTCTAATTATGTATATGATTTAGCTAAGCTTTATAACCGTTTTTATCATGAACATAATATTATAAGAGAAGAAAATGAAACTGTAAAAAACTTTAGGTTAACTTTAAGTAAAACATGTGCAAATGTTATTACAAATGCGATGAGTTTATTAGGAATAAATGTTCCTGAAAGAATGTAATTGTTTTAAATGTTTTTAAATTGCATATAATCCTGCAAAATTATAGTTGCACTCATCATATCAATAATTTTTTTATTTTGACGATCTTTCTTTTTTAATCCGCCCAATAGCATAGTTTGTTGTGCAATTTTACTTGTAAAACGTTCATCAAATCTATCTATTATAATATGTGGAAATTTTTTTTGTAAATGTTTTACAAAAGGTTCTATAAATCTTGCACTATCGCTTTGTGTATTATTAAGTTGTTTTGGTTCTCCTACAACTATTACTTCTACTTTTTCCTCTAAACAATATTTATCTAAGTATGCGATTAAATCTTTACTGTGTAATGTAGTTAATCCGGTGGCTAATATTTTTAATGGATCGGTTACTGCTAAACCAACTCTTTTTGAGCCATAGTCTATCGCAAGTATTCTACCCATTTATTCTGTTTTGTTTGCGGCTAAATAGGATAATATATATAAAGTTAATTTACTTTTTTCATCTTCTGTTAATTCGGCTTTAGGACTCATGTCTTCTATTTCATGCCTCCATTTTTTCTCATTAAAATCAGTAATCGTAAAGTTTTGATGGCATGTATTACATTTTGAATAATAGATTTTATGCCCAGCTTGTAAATCGGCTAAAGTAATTGTATTATTAATTTTTTTGTATCCATTTAATTCTTTTTCTGTTGGTATTTGTTTATCTACACTAACAGTGGTTTTTTTAGAGCTTTTACAATTAATTAGTAATAAAGCAAAACAGCCAATAAAAAGTATAAGTAGTATTTTTTTCATAACACAAAAGTAATTAAAAATCTTCTATATCATTTCTTTTAATGATATCTGAATTATTATCATCTACTTTATGCCAATTTTTTGATTCCATAGTTTTTACATTTTGTCCTTCGTTATTTAAAAAAGACTCGTTTTGCTGTAAACTCGAATTTGTGTTGTGCGCATAAATTACATCGCTTCCTTCTGTATAATCTAAATCTGCAAACTTTGCAAATTGTCCTAAGAACCTAAGTTTTACTGTTTCTAAAGCGCCATGTCTGTTTTTTGCAATTATTAATTCGCCTCGGCCTTTGGTAGGTTGGTTTTCCTCATCAACTTCTAGTCCGTAATATTCTGGGCGATAAATAAACATTACCATATCGGCATCTTGTTCTATTGCTCCAGATTCACGTAAATCACTTAATTGTGGACGTTTACTTCCACCAGGTCTATTTTCTACTTGGCGACTTAATTGAGATAATGCAATTATTGGAATTTCTAATTCTTTTGCTAAACTTTTTAATCCTCTAGAGATGGTGCTAATTTCTTGTTCACGGTTTCCTTTTCCATCTGGGCCACCACTCATTAATTGAAGATAATCAATAATAATCATTTCTACTTTTTGATTTTCTTTTAATCTTCGTGCTTTAGCTCTTAACTCAAAAATAGATAATGCAGGCGTATCATCTATATACAATGGCGCAACTGCAAGGTTTTTAATGCGTTCGTTTAATTGAACAAATTCATGATTTTCTAAATTACCTTTTAATATTTTATCTTGTGTAATTTCTGTTTCACTACTTATTAAACGTTTTACTAATTGCAAACTACTCATTTCTAAACTAAAAATTGCAACTGGTTTTTTAAACTGTACAGCCGCATTTTTTGCCATACTAACAACAAAAGCAGTTTTACCCATACCAGGGCGAGCAGCTAAAATTAATAAGTCTGATTTTTGCCAACCACCAGTAATTCTATCTAAAGCAGTAAAGCCACTTGGTACACCACTTAAACCATCTGCTTGGTTTGATGCTGTTTCAATTTCTTCAATAGCTTTACTAATAAGGGTACTCATTTTATCGTGTTGTTTACGAACATTAGAGTCTAATATTTCAAATATATTTTTTGTTGTTTCATCTAATAATCCAAACACATCAGTACTATCTTCATAAGCTGTTTTAATTGTATCGGTGCTTATTCTGATAAGTTCGCGTTGTAAAAATTTTTGAGCTACAATGCGCGCATGAAATTCTATATTAGCTGATGAAGCAATTCTGTTAGTTAGAGATGAAATGTAAAACGCTCCACCAACATAATCTAATTCGCCACTTCTTTTTAACTCTTGAGTTACAGTTAAAATATCTACAGGCTCTGACTTATTAAATAGCGAAACAATGGCTGCATAAATTCTTCCATTTTGTTCTTTATAAAATGCCTTATCTGATAAAATATCAATAACATTACTAAGCGCTTCTCTTTCTAGCAACATGGCACCTAAAACTGCTTCTTCCAAATCAACAGCTTGCGGTGGAAGTTTACCAATTTCGCTTAATACAATTGGTTGTTGGTTGCGTAATATGCTTTTTCGAGTTTTATTTGAGTTATCGTTATTCATAATGAGAGAGAAAAAATGCGATATTTTTAGCTTACTTTAAATTTACAAAAATTAAACGTTGTTTAAAAATGTGTTTAAAACTAATTCGGGATTTGTTTATTCTTGTTTACCAGTCTTTTACATTTTTTTAGTTGTTAATAATTATAAATTTTAACTTATAAACATATTTTTTGTGTAGTATTTGTTAATTAGTTATTTACTTAAATTTACTTTTATTTAAAAATTATTTATTAAATCTTTTGCATTTTTAAGCATTCTTTATATGAAGATATTGTTAGCAGATAAAAATCATGAAGTTCTTGAAACTATTTTAGTTGAAAATAATTTTATAATTGATAAGTATTGGGATTATAGTAACGATGAACTTATTAAAATTTTACCAAATTACGACGGAATAGTAATTAGAAGTAAGTTTAAATTAACTAAAGAAATTTTAAACACCTGTTCTAAATTAAAAGTTATTGGTAGAGTAGGTGCAGGCATGGAAAATATTGATGTTGATTTTGCAAAAAGTAAAAACATTAAATGTTTAAGTGCACCAAAAGGAAATAGAAATGCTGTTGGAGAACATGCCTTAGGAATGCTTTTAATGTTATTGAATAATTTAAAAAAAGCAGATAATGAAGTACGTAATGGAATTTGGTTACGTGCCGAAAATCGCGGTTTTGAACTAGAAGGTAAAACAGTTGCAATTATTGGTTATGGCGAAATGGGTTCTAGTTTTGCGGAAAAATTATATGGGTTTAATTGTAAAGTTATAGCACACGATAAGTATAAAACTAATTTTGGTAATGATAAAATACAAGAAGTAGGGTTACAAACCGTTTTTGATGAAGCTGATATTGTAAGTTTGCATTTACCTTTTACCGAAGAAACAAATTATTATGCTAATAATGTTTTTTTTAATTCTTTTAAAAAGCCAATATATTTTATTAATACGGCCAGAGGCAAATGTTTACAAACAAATGCTTTAATTACTGCTCTTAATCAAAATAAAGTATTAGGGGCTTGTTTAGATGTTTTAGAATTTGAAAACGTATCCTTTGATAAAGTAAATTTTGAAAATTTACACCCAGATTTTTCATATTTATTAAATAGCAATAAAGTAATTTTAACCCCACACATAGCAGGTTGGACACACGAAAGTAATTTTAAAATGAGTAAAATTATAGCTGATGGAATTGTAAATTGCTTAATAAAAAAATAACGGTTTTTGTTTTTAGTTTTATTCAAATGCTAGTTCTGTTTGTGTTTCAATTTTTGGATAAAAAACTCCAATTATAACAAATGGATTTTTTCATCTTCTCATGTGCCATTCTCGGGTTGTGCCTAGAAATAAGTACAAGTTTTTTTTATTTAAAAATTCTCTTTCGTATTTTTCTCTCACTTTTTTTAAAGCAATTGCTTCATCTCCTTCGGCTGCCTTTAAACAATTCCAAAATAAAGCTCCGATTTCCCAATCTTCAATCATTAAACGGCTGAAAGTTCCGTTTTCGTCTTTAAACTTATAATAGAACTTATATGGGAGTTTAGGGATTAATTCCCTTTGTTCTTTTTTGTCTTCTTCTCCAAAAGTCATTTGGAGTTGTTTTATTTGTTCTCGCCATTCTCTTTTCCATTCCCTTTCATCTTCTTCAATTTCGAAACCTAAAAATTCTGTTGGCTTAAAGGTAGCTAATGATACATTTGTTGGTGCTTGAGAATCAGCTATTAATTTAGTAAGATTTGTATAGACGTTTGCTGTACAATATTTTTTCCTCTCTGCCCAATTTCTTTCTGTTCCAATTTTTCCAGATACAACCATGTCCTGAAAACCATAACTAGAGGGGGAGTGGCTTTCTGGACGAAAATCATCTGTTCGTTTTTTTAGGTCTAATTCTATCCAATTATATTTAAAGGATTCTACTTTTCCATCTTTACGCAATCCTTTTAAGAATTGTAACGGCACAGGATAAATTCTAATCCACTGACCATTTTCTAAAACACCAGCAGTACAAACTAATTCGTCGTAACTTCTTGATGGTAAAGGGTAAGTCGTTACAGTTATTAAAACGTTCTGCTTTGCCATTTTTAAATATGTTTTACTTCATAATTAAAACCTGGCAAATGTTTGATAGATTCGGCTAAGTGTTTACGATGACATTGACAGATGTTTGCTTCAAAACAAGTTAATGCAATACGCTTGTGTTCCTTTAATAAATTTAAAATAATATTTTGGGTAGGAATTGTTTTAGTTAAATTGTTTTTGCGGTAAACCGCAAACAATTTGTCATAATCACTTTGTGTATTTAATTCTTGTCGTTGTTCAGATTGAATGCCAACATCAGGGAAGTGCATATATTGTATGCCTAAACTTTCGCAATATTTTTTAAGTAAACTTTTACTAAATCCAAACTTCATGCTTAATGGATTATTGCGAACATCTATTAATATTTTCACATCGTTTTTAAACAAACGGTTTAAATATTCTTCTAACGAAATGCCCTCATATCCAATCGTAAATAAAATAGTTTTATTACTGCTTGGAATATTTGTAATGACTTTATTTAATTCTTCTTTATTTAAAATCTTTCCTGCAATTTCGCTTTTTGTAGCCCAATATGGAAAATTTACATAAGTGTGCTTTGTAAGCGATTTAGTGTCCATTTTGCCATAAAGCAACTTAATTTGTTGTACCAATTTTCTATCGGCCTCTTTTAAGGTTTTTAAATAATCAGTAGTATCTATTTTGGAAAAGGTTTTGGGTTCTTCGGTTAACATTCCTTTAGATGCCATTGCCGTTAAATCGGCATTGGCAGAGTATGAGTAGCAACCAAATTTATATGGAACAAAGTCATATTCTGCCTTTTGTTGTTGTTTAGTAAATAAAAACAACAACTTTTGAAGTCTAATTTTTTCTAATTGACCATCAAATAATTGTAATAAGGATAATATAACTTTTCGTCGGTAGAACATAGGTCAAAGGTAAGGAAATTGTTGGTTTTATTTCAATTACTAAAACAGTTTATAAATAGAATAATGTTAGTTGTTTCTGTATTTGATGCCGTTTACTAATAGAGATTTGCCGCTTGTTGTAAGAGTGTATTTGGCATCGGAAACTTCATTTGTAAATTTATTTTTGTCAAGAGTCTGAACAATCGATGTAATAGGAACTATGTATAAAAGACCAAGTCCATATAAACTTTCGGAAACGTCTTCTATATAATTTCCATCTGCACTATCAAAAGAATTTAATTTCTTTAAATCATAAATATATGCTTTATCTACAATAGATGATAATCTAAGAAAATTACCAATTGAAATACTGTTATTAACTTTTGCTATAAAAAGGTTCGCGATAATTTTTGGTTTTTCCATATTATCTAATCTTTCTATTAACATCATTAATACCTCTCCCGCTTTTTGCCCTGTTTTAGAGTTTAATTCTTTCAAAAATTCAACTCTTTTTTCTGATGAAATTTCTTTTATTTCAAATAGAAATTTAACTACTTTTTTTGCAAAAAAACAATCCCTAACTGATAACGAAGCTTTTCCTAATTTATATAAGACATCAAAAAAAGGAATATTTTGAAGAATACCATCTGGGATTTTTGAATCCATTAATGCTTCTGATAATGCACCGAAACTTTCGATTAAATTTTCACTTGCAATTGAATCCTTGAGGGAGTTTTCAAGATGAGTTAAAGATGTGTTATTTTCAGTTTCCATTTTATTTTTTCTTTAGTAAATAATTCGGCTTTATGTTTTTCATTCAGTTCCAATAATAGTTTCATAAAATTGTTTTTTATTAATCTACTCAAAAAATCAAAGGTTCTTTTAATGCACAGTGCCTGCAAATTTTATTAACTGCTCTGTCGGTTAAGTTAAGATAATCGTTTCCCCAGTCCTTACATTTATATGGAGTGGTGATATACTTAATAATATCAAGTGCTTTAACTCCAAAACATGATAACAGACTAAAACGCTCATCCCCAATTTCACTACGTTGCTTATTCAAGAATTCTAAAGTTAGTTTGTCAATTTCTTGTTCGGTTAGTTCCTTAAAATTTTTTTTATTCATGTTTATTTAGTTTGTTTTCTCACCTTCTCCTTCGTAAACAAATCAGCTGTGTATTTTTCGTAGAGTTCAAATAAAAACTCCATGCGATTTGCATCACTGGTAAAGGCTTGTGGGCGGTAAGCTAAATCAACGGCTTTATCTAGTTCATTATGCGCTTTATTTAATGATGTTGGCATGGTTAACGGGTCGTACAAATCAGCTAAAGAACTGTTAGGAAATTCCGCTCTTGTATCTAATACTTTTTGTGCTGCTATTTCTATTGCTTTAGTATGTTTTTCTGTTGGATTTTCTGGCCAAGGATAGTTATTATACACAATATCTTTTGAGTAACGGTAATCACTTTTCAAGCGACCGCATACTGTTTTCTTTTGACAAGCCGTTTTATTGCTTCTGTTTCTGGTATTTCTGCAAGCAAAATTTTACAGCACGACTTTACAGACGAAGAAAAAAATAAATTATCATTAGTTGAAAGTCAGTTGAGCAAACACAAATTATTCATCAATGATAGTCACAATAATTCGCTTACGGCTTTTAAAGCACATTGTCAAAAGCAGATTGAAGTAAACGGAGTAAAAGTGATTTTCGTTGATTATTTGCAAATGATGAGTTCAAACAAATACCGCAACAGTCGTGAACTTGAAATCAGTTATATCAGCCGAGAGTTAAAAAACATTGCCAAAGACTTTAATGTTTGTGTGATTGCAGCAAGTCAATTAAGCAGAGCAGTAGAATCAAGAGGCGGCTCAAAACACCCGCAACTTTCAGATTTAAGAGAAAGCGGAGCAATTGAACAAGATGCTGACAAAGTAATTTTCATTTACCGCCCCGAATATTACGGATTGGAATATGACGAAGAAGGTAACAGCACAGCAGGATTAACTGAACTTATTTTGGCTAAGAACAGAAACGGAAATTTAGGGACAGTAAAACTTTTGAGAGATAATTACTTTACCAATTTCAGAAGTTTTGATACATACAAAAATGATTTTTCCTTTTCTCAAAACAGATTAGATGAAATGACGGCTAAAAACCCGAATTTGAAAAACCTTATAGACAATTTAGATTTAGGAGAAAATACCCCATTTTAAAAATGAAAATATTGAGTCGTTGTTTAAAGAATTATGATGTCAAACGTTTATGACATTGCGGTTGTGTTCCGCAACCCGTGTAGTAGTGGAAAGAGTGAATTATCGCCTTTATTGCGATGCTCACTGCGTTCCGCTTCTCATAAAGGCGATTAAGTCAAAGATAATTTACAACGGCTCATTTTTAATATGCCAACAGTTTAAGAAATATTATCCTTTTCCTAAGTCCATAAAAGTAAAATTCAAATATACTTTAATGGCAGTTATTCCTATTCAAACACACCTAAACTATTACAAGAAATAAAGAAACACGAACTGAATGCTTTATTCCTACTTTCAATAGAAACGCCAGCCGAACTTTGTAAGTTCTTAAAAACTTCTTTCTTTGAATTGGAAGAAATAATCAATAATCCTGTTTACAAACATTACACAATCAGAAAAAAGAAAGGAGGCGAAAGACAGATTTATTCGCCTGAAAAGAAATTAAAAGCAATTCAAAGACGACTAAACTATTTCTTGCAAGCATATTATTTATGGAAAAAACCCGATGAAGTTTTTGGTTTTGTTGTCAATCCACATTATTTAGGGAACTATTGCAATATTGCTGAAAATGCGAAACCGCATACATGCAAAAAACACTTATTGAATATTGACTTAAAAGATTTCTTTCCTAGCATATCGGCAAGCCGAGTGAAATCAATATTTACATCTTATTATTTCAATTTCAGCGAGCAAATAGCAACAGCTTTGACACTTCTAACTACTTATGAGGGCAAACTTCCAATTGGAACACCAACCTCGCCTGTTATTTCAAACTTTGTTTACTTTCAACTTGATGCAGATTTGAAAAGTTTTTGCGAAACAAACGGATTGCAGTTTACACGCTATGCTGATGATTTGACTTTTTCATCTGATACATTAATTTCCAATGATGTTGTCCTTGATATTATTAATCTGATTAAGAAAAACGGCTTTGAGATAAACAAAAAGAAACTTCGTTTAAAATCATCAAATCGTAAACAAACCGTTACAGGTTTAACTGTAAATGAAAGAGTAAATGTTGATAGAAAATTATTGAAGAAAATCAGAGCAATGTTACACGACTTCACAACGAACGGAATTGATATTGCAGCCAAACGGCATTTTAATTTGAATGGCGAAATTGACACTAAACATCGAAGTAAATTTATCAATCGACTTGAAGGGTATATCAACTTTGTTGGACAAGTAAGAGGGAAAAACGATACAGTTTACACTAAACTAAAACAGCCATTTGACAAAGTTTTCAGCGATACAGCAACGAGTTAAACAAATACAATTGTAAGACATTTACAACGCTGATTATTTGCAGAAACTTGGACTGAACGTCAGGCAAGTGAAAGCGGTTTTGTACACCAAAGACAAAGGAAAAATAACAAACAGTGACTACCAAACCTTGAATACCGTTTCAAAAGCAACCGTAACAAGGGACTTGACAGAGCTAATAAACAGACAAATTATCGTTTTACAGGGAAGCGGAAAACGGGATATACATTACATTTTGCGAATTGCTGAACCAAAGATGAGCCAAAAAAGAACCAAAACAGCCCACGCTTTTGGTAGCACATTTTCATTTTTGCCAACCGCACAAAGCCAAACTAAAAAATGCAAAAGAGCCACCAAGCCAACGCACCAACAACCCGACACGTCAAACAAAACAACGACTGAAATAAGGGCAGCTGATAACAAGGGTTTGGCGTAATGGCGAGTAAAGTGCTTCGTATGAAACTTTTTGCTAAATTTGAACTTTGGTGCTTCGTATCAAC
>CAZAPH010000032.1:0-25738 GCA_964487105.1 uncultured Akkermansia sp. | reverse complement strand
GTCGATGTTTGGTTATTTAGCTTGTCTTTTTTGTGTGACTGAGCTTGTCGATGTTTGGTGACTGAGCTTGTCGAAGTCACGCACTACGTTTTCTTTTAAATACAATATTATAAATTCCTTTAAAAAAGTATTTTATATCAGTAGTATATGGTTGATTTGTTTTTTCCAGTAAATATTCTTTTTCGGCTTGCAACACCTCTTCTACACTGCTACTTCTATTTAAAGAAACATAAGGCGGAATACAACCTGGTTTAAATTTTAAACGTAATTCTTGTAAATC
Organism: uncultured Akkermansia sp.; assembly: GCA_964487105.1. Lineage (GTDB taxonomy): Bacteria > Bacteroidota > Bacteroidia > B-17B0 > Aurantibacillaceae > Aurantibacillus. Next base: position 25,458 of record CAZAPH010000032.1, on the reverse strand, counting down.
GATTGGTATATCTTGCATGTATCTTTTCGAAATTGGACGAACGCCCACTAATTTCATTTCTCCTTTAAACACATTAATTAATTGGGGCAATTCATCTAACCAATAACGACGTAAAAATCTACCCCAAGGGGTTAACCTAAAATCGTCTTTTGGTTTACCGGTATCGGCGTAACCATTTAGTTTTAACACATAATCCTGTAAATACTCGGCATAAGGGTGCATGGTACGAAATTTATATACACCAATTTCTTTAGCATTTTTACCAATGCGTTTCATTTTAAATAAGGGCCCATAACTTACATTCATGTTAAACTCGGGTTCTTTTTCTTTTTTACAAACCACATAAGTTATGCCGTTAAAAGCTTGACTATCTACTATTTTAAAACCACAACTAACCAAACGGCCCATTACCTCAGCTTTTGATAGTAAACGGTTCCTACCTCTAGTAACTAAAAAATAAATTTTTTTTAATCCCCATATTTTTGGGAACATGCGCAAAAAAACAAATTCTGCCCCAAACCAAATGTTTTTAATGATAGGTATTTTCCCTAAACGATGTCTTTCCTTTCGAGCAGCAATTGTTTCAAAGCAACAAATATAACTATTGCCGTTTTGTAATTTTGAATTTACTTTTTCAAAAAATTTATTGATGTAACGGATATTGTTGACCTTGCTTAAATTAATAAGTGCATGAACATCTCCTGTATGATTGAGAATGTTAAATTCATTAGTAGTAGAAATAACAAGAGTGCTTTTTGCATCCGTTTTAATAAAAGAATTGAAGTACTTAAAAGTTTTTTCACCAACTGTATCTATAAGTAATTGCTTCATTTAATTTTAAATGAAAAGTACTTTCGATATACCGTGTCAGGAATCAAACCTAAATTTGTAGCCCATTTGATAGGCTTTTCAAGTTTTTTAACAACATTATAGTATGAATTATAATTCATGAAAGATCGAATTGGAAGATTCATAATATCATTAAATTCTTTTTCTGTGAAATCTAATTTTTTAAGGCAATAATTAAGTGTTTCAATTCCTCCAGAATATGGATCCTTTTTAATTGTCTCTAGAGCTTGTTCTTTAGTTATTTGACCTGATCTCATTAGTGCAGAGTAATGAAGTTTGCGCTTATCGATATTGAACTTTCTGGTTAATATATAACTTTGAAAGAATCCTGTGTACATTGATTCATGATGTTTTCCTCCATAATTAACCCAACCTACTTCATCAGTTAGCATCTGAAGAATCTTTTTTTCATCATAAGGTAAATAATACAACATTCTAATTTGTTTTATACCTTTAAAAAAAGTATAATATAAGTACTTTGATAAGCTCATAATTGGAAAACTTTTTATCTTGACTTTTCCAAAAGTATTATGTACACTATTCACATATTTACCATCCATATAAGTCCATGTTAATGGTGTTGTTCCTTCTGTTCTGAAGGAATGTCCATGAATGATATATTTGATATTGTATTTACTGGCCTGTTCAAAAAGCACTGAAAAAATAACCCAATCAGTGGGCACTTCTGCATCAGGTACGGATGCTTTTAAAAACGACCGTTGAAGATCTTTAAATTCTTCCCAATTGGCTACATGAGTATATAAATCAACATTTAATTTCTTACATAGATTTTCAATATTTCTAACAGCATTTTCTGAATTCCAACCATTATCAAAATGTACGGCTAATGGCTTTAACCCCATTTTAGCAACAGTAAATAGCGTATAGGAGCTGTCTCTACCTCCACTGATACCAACAATGCAATCATACTTTTTGCTTTTACCCGCTTTTTTAATTTTTGAAATTATTTCATTCAATTTATGTTTACTGCTATCATTCAATGGATATTTCTTTTCCAGATCATCATGTATTTTGCAAAAGGTACATTCACCTTTTTCATCAAATGTAATCCCATTTACCGTTGTGTCCATTAAACAACGGCTGCATGTTTGATAAGAGTTTGTATTATATTCTTTTAGTTCCATTAGATGAAATTTTGTTCATAGGTTGGCTCGTTTTTAAGTTTATTGAAGCTATTTGGGTAATTCTCAATAAACCATACCATGAACTTGGTTATATTTGTTTTTTTAGAAAGAATTGTTTGAGCTTTATTCTTAAATAATTCTTTGTAGTTATCAGAATCCATAAACTTTTTTACTTCTTCAATTAGTGGAGATTCCGATTCAAATTTTTTAAATAAACCTAAACTTATTTGTTCAGATGTTACACCAGCTTTTGCAGTAGTTATTGCAAATGCAGGAGTTCCTAAAGTAATTGCTTCAATACCCATAGTTAAACTCTCCCCAATCATTAATTCTGAGAAGTATAAGGCTTGATGCATTTTGTATGGCTCGAGGTTGAAATGATATTTCTCAAGATCACTAGGTAATTTTCCTTCGGATGAAATAAGAATTTTAAATTTCGATTCTAATAGTTGAATGATTTTTTTTAAACCTTCATTAGTTAATCCTTTTAGATTAATATCGTGGCTTGCATTCCATGAAACTAATCTAATTATTACGAACTTCTCACCTTGTTGTAAATTAAGCTCATTAAGAATATTTATGTCCGGAGTAAAGTAATCTTTATGAGTTGAACACAATTCCATATAAGAATTTAAACGGATGTGCTTTGTTTTAAAGTCTTTTAAATATGATTTAGGTGTAATAATACATTTTGTAAAAGGAACATACATGGCATGTTCAAATGGTGCATGATCTGTATCATCAAATGCAATATGGTGTTTTCCTGTTATTAAAGCTACATGGGCAGCATAAGGTGAACCAAAGCTCAAGAAAACATCAGGTTTAAAATTTAATGCACATCGAAAGATAATTAAGTCAGCTTTTAATATATAAATTAGTTTTTGAATAAGGCTTTTTCCTCCTTTTCCTCTATTGATATATTTTATATTGTAATGATCAAGTAGGTTAAATACTACTTCTTTGTCACGAGCAGTAATAAGAAACTTGTGACCTTTTCCTTCCATTATTTTAATAAAATTTCTAAAGTAATGTACGTGTGCAGGATGCCCAATATCAATTAATATTTTCATTTCTTATTACTATTCCTTGATTTGTATTGGTAAAGGAATAGTGGTTTATTTGGTAATAGAAATTTCAAAAAGTAGAATATGATACCTTTGGAGTATTTTAGAATTTTGTAGTAAGAAGGATAATCAAAATAATAATGGTTCTTGTTGTTTAGTATTGTTTTGAATTCATCTTCAGTAAGGTCTAATTTTTTTATGATATAATTTATATCATTTTGTATTTTTTCCTTATCATAAGGTGATTTACATAATTCTTCTAATGCATATTCTCTTGAAATTTCACCACTAAGGATTTGTGCAGAATAAGTGATTTTTCTTTTATCAATTCCAAATTTTTCAAAAAGCCAATAGGTGATTATGAATTTTGTATATATGTTTTCATAATGATGTCCGCCATAATCTTCCCAATCATACTTTTCTTTAAGTAGTAATTTCGCATCTTTTTTTGAGTAATCGAAATAAAAGAAGGGTTTTAAATATTGTATTTTTTTTATGAATGTAAAATAGATAAAGGAAGGTAATGTAAGTAGGGGGAACGTTTTTAATTTTGAGGTTCCAAAACGCTTATTCAAATATCTTAATTGTCTCTCGTCACTATATGTCCATTCTGTCGGCTGAAAACCTTCTGATCTAAAATCATGCCCAATTAAAATATATTTTAAATTAAATTTATTAGTTATTTTAAAAAGTATTGCCCTTATAGCAATATCAGTTGGGCAATCTGCCCATGGTAATCCTGCTTTCAAATATGAACGTAATACGCTTTTTACTTCATTATAATCTATAACATGTGTGTATAAATCAACGTTCAATGCCTTGGTCATTTTTTCAATATTCTTTAATGAAATGTTTGATGACCACCCATTATCTAAAAATACAGCTAATGGCATTAATCCAATTTCTTTTGCAACATGCAATAGATAAGAACTGTCTGTACCACCACTAACACCAATAACACAGTCGTATTTTTTTCCTTTACCATTAGTTTTAATTTTATTTACAAAACTATCCCAATCCATTTTACCCTTAACCCCTTTTGGATAATCAGTTAGCATTTGGTCAAATATTTCAGCATAATTTGAAACGCCATCATTATTGAATGATATATCTGGTATAGTTTCGTCCCAAACACCTTTGATACATGTTTTTTTAATACTAGACATACTTAGATCTTAAATGGTATAATTCTTGAATAGTGTTTTTTATTAATGAATTTGGCCAATGAGTCTGACACAATAATATTTTCATGGTTGTTTTTAGCAGCTAAGTAGCCTTTTAAATATGCTGTACTTTGTTTAATGCCATATTTACCATAAGCCTTTCTGATTGATCTTATTAGAGTTAATCTTAAGTCTGACCCCATTTTATATGCCTCGTAACCGGATTTATAAGAATGGCCAATTGGATCGTAAGCACTAGTCGTAGGTCTTAAATGAATTACAGGTATTTTAATCGAACGAGTTTGCCATCCTTTAAATTGCGCCTCCATTACATCAAGTCCATCCCAGTTCCAAATCTCCTTAAAACCGCCTATTTGATCCCAACATTGCCTTCTAATCATTTTTAGAGCTCCACGAACATGAAATGATGAAGCTTTTTCCTCTCTAATATCATTTTCTGAATATTTATTAAGTATTGTGCCGCCACATATACCTAAATTTGGAAACTTTTCAAATTCAATTAATAACGTCTCGAAATAATTAGGAGGTAAAATCAAGTCACCATCGAGTTTTACTATGAATTCAAATTCATTTGGATTTGATAAAAGCAAACCTTTATAAAAGGCTCTTACAACTTTACTACCACCAGATCTTTCTTCATTTTTATTTACAATAGAGGTTAATTTAATCCAGTCATGTACTATGCAATATTCGTGAATGATTTGTGAGGTATCATCAGTTGAGCCGTCATCTACTATAATCCATAATTTTGGTTTTACCGTTTGGTTTACAACAGAATCTATGGTTTGCCTTATAAATTGAGCTTCGTTTTTTACCGGTGTTATTATTATAAAACTTTTATCATTAGGAGAATCCTTTTGTTTGCCATCTATATATTTACGTAACCATAATTCTAAATGGACTACTTTCCAGATGGTATTAGCATAATTTGCTTTATTATTTATATGATCATCGAATAGTAATTTTACTTTTTTCGAATCAAAATACGGTCTGTTTTTAAATGATTCGGAGGATATAATTGTTGTAATAAAATTTTGAAATTCTTTTTCTTTAAGCCATTTCTCTTCTGGTGTTTCAAAACCAACTTTATCCTTTCTTAATCTTATCTTATTATCAAGTTTATTATGTAATGAATCACGGAGTATTGCCTTCGTCCAACCGCGATTTAAAATTTTGGAGCTAGAAGTGGATAACGTTTTTTCAATTAAATGGTGATCAATAAAAGGAAATCTGGTCTCAATGGAAAAATACATCCCAGATTTGTCAGCCCATAATAAGTGGTGCTCAAATTTGTAATAAAAATGGGTTTTAAAAAAGTTATTTAAAGTTTTGAATGAGTAAAATTTATTTATTATTTGTTTAGCTTCAGCATTATATTTATTGTAATAGGCTTTATGAAAAATATTATTTCTTTTTTGGAATATTATGCATTTCAAATTTACCGGCGCCATAAAAAAGGCGAAGTACTTCAGGCTGCTAATTAATTTATTATGTTGTTTCAAATAATAGCATTCTTTTAAGAATTGCAATAAGTGAAATTTTGTAACTAATTCCTTTAAATATGCAGGGTAGAAATAATCATACCCACCTAAAACTTCATCTGCCCCTTGACCGTTTAAAATAACGGTAGAGTGTTCTTTTGCTAATTGCATTACTTTAAATTCTGCATATTCAGACGTGCCGGGTATAGGTTCACCTAGTGCTTCTACATAACGATCAATGTCTTTTAAAAGTTCACTTGCAGAAGGTTTTGTAAAATGCATTTTGATTCCCTTGTTTTTAAAAAGCTCAATAAATTCTTGTTCATCCCCTGTATCTCCTTTGTTGTAAATAGCAGAATAGGAATGTAGATCATTTGGTTTGAAATCCTCTAGCAAGACACTGGCAATAGCAGACGAATCCAAACCTCCACTTAGACAAATTCCAATAGGTACATCACTCCTCAGTTGAAGAGATATTGCTTCTTTGAGTGTGTTGTAATATTCAATTTCTGTATTAAATCCTTTATAATTAATATGATCCTCTAATTCATACCATTTTTCTATTTTAAGATCTGTTTTATTAAGTTTTAGTTTATAACCAGGTTTTAATTTTAAAATGTAGCGAAAAAATGTTTGTTCTGAATAATTAGTTCTATTTGTTAGCAGGTAATTAAAAATTATTTCATCATTTGGTATTGCAGCAACATTTGAATTCGTTAAAATAGATGGAATATCTGAAGCAAAAATAAAATGATCATAGTTGTGATGGTAATAGAATGGCTTAATACCGAATCGATCTCTGGCACCAAACAATGTTTTTTCTTCCCTATCATATATCACAAATGCAAACATGCCATTGAATTTTTCCAGGCAATTTTCACCCCATTCTAGGTAGGCATTCAATACGACTTCAGTATCCGTGTTGCTATTGAATTTATATTTTTCTTTTAGTTTTTCTTTGATCTCTAAATAATTATATACTTCTCCATTAAAAATAATAACATAACGATTATCATTTGAGAACATTGGCTGATGGCCGCTTGGGCTTAAATCTAGAATACTAAGTCGGACAAAACCTAAGCCAATATTATTCTCAATAAATTTACCCTCATCGTCAGGTCCTCGATGTTTCATTGCAGCCATCATTTTTTCGATTGCTATTGAATTCACTTGAGAATTATTAAAATTAACTATACCGGCAATGCCACACATTTAGTTAGTAAAAATAGAATTTAGAGTTTTGCGTTGTTCAAAATGTAGTTGTTTAACAATATATTCAGGATATGGTCTGTTTTTATTAAAGTACCTACCTTTAATATATCCTGCAAGTTGTAGTATTGAACCTATTATAATAGGTTTTGAAAGTAATTTGGATGTTATTTTAACCAAAAAGTAAATCCATAAATAGGGAATTGAACCATTATAAAAGCCTGTTCTGTAACTGCTGAAATAACTATTACCAACTTTAGACCCTTCTAATTTAAGATGTTCAAAATATTCAGGTAAAATAGCAACCTCCCAACCTTTAGATCTAGCGGCTACGTTATCGAGAGTATCCCAGCCTTGAAAAGGTATAATACCCCCTATATCATTCAGGCACTTTATTCTGTATATTTTTGTAGCCCCCCTTGTACAAATAAAAGGGGTTTTAATTATTTGTTCAGGTATTTTATTTACTGTTAAATGACCAGAAGCAATACCTAGTTTTGGGTTTTTTTCAAAGGCATTTAATATGTTATTAAAAAAATCAGGACTAAATGACACATCTCCATCCAGTTTTGAGATGAATTCAACTTCTTTTGTTAAATATCGGTACCCATATTCGAAAAGAAAAACAACTCTTGAACTATAATCTTTTAATTTGTTTTCATCACATTTCACTACTTTGATCCATGAAAATTTTTTTGATAATTCCTTTAAGATTTTCTCAGTTCCATCTGTAGATGAGTCATCAACAATAACCCATTCAACAGGTTTTATTGATTGATTTAAAACTGAATCAATAGTTTTATGAATGACGTTAAGTTCATTTTTAACCGGACTAATTATGGAATAAGAGTACAATTTTATTTTCGGTAATTAAAGTAATATGCTTTAATTGTACCAGAAATTACAATTAATAAATACAGAGGCAGAAGAAGTTTATAACCATATTTGTTGTATAGGTACACATGCTTATATAATGAATTAACGGAGTATTTGTTATAAAAACTTTTTAGAAGGGTAGGTAAACCTTCCTTTTTAAATACTGAACCTTTCGAAGTTAGTAATGTATTGTTATAAATACGTGCATTCCAAGAAATATAGACTGGGATGTTTTTCAAATTTGCTCTAATACAAAATTCATCATCGCTGCCATATTGAACCAATTTTTCATCATAAAATCCTATTTGATTGAATAACTCAACGGGGATAAGTGTACCTCTACCGCTTAATGTCCAAGTTTTGTGTACACCACAAAAATCATCGCCCATTGATTTAAACCCTTTGATGTAAGGAGTATATTTAAACCTCCATTTTATAAATTCTTTTGTTCCGGCCGACTCGATTTTATGTGGTTTATTTATTGAAACAGATGCTGAACCTAAAATTGAATTAGGAGGTAATAAAGCATAATCATTTAAAAGTGTTGTAAGATAATTTGGTTGAATTTCAATATCGTCGTTTAAAATTAAAACATATTCATATCCTAACTCAATTGCTTTTTTAAATCCTTCATTCATACATTTTGTCCACCACCAACTGCTATTACCTTTAATGAGAAATATTTGATTAAAATTCTGACATATTTGTTCTGATGTCCCGTCTTTTGATCCGGAATCGATTAAAATAATATTAGCTTTTACATTATCAGGAAAATTCAAATTTGAAATTGTGAATAATGTTTTTTCTAAAGAACGTAGTCGATTGAAAGTTGATATTATAATTCCAATAGTCAATTAATAAACAATGAGATAAGGTTAAACTTTTATGAATATACCATCGAATTGTAAAAGTTCTCCAGTAATTGGGTTTGAAAATCCATTTTCAATGGAAACCAGTTTAAATCCAAAATTCTCTACGTAACTTGTTAAATCTTTATAATTTAATGAGTCTTCATAAAGTACATTGATTGACATTTCTAATTGTATTGCTTTAATCATTTTTAACGATTCATTTGCACCATCTAGCACTTTCTTTTCATAGCCCTGTGTGTCAATTTTTAAAAAAATATTATCTGTAGGCTTGCAAAATTGATTAAATAATGCATCTAATTTTTCTATTTTTATTTTTTCTGAAGAAATATAGTTTGAATTAGGTGCATTTTTTAAATGTAATGGTAACATATTTAGCAAAGAACTACTGTCGCTATTTGCAGAAACATTAATTACTTCGACATCCCTTTTATTTCCAAGTGCACAATTATATACTATCCAATTATCATAATTAGAGCTAAGTTTCTTCAATTTTTTGAATGCGCTTGATAGCGGTTCAAACGAAATAATTTTTCCTTTGTACCCAAGTTGTTTAAGTTCTTTACTATAGTTACCAACATTTGCACCTACATCTAAAACGCAATCAATTTTTAAATAATTCATCAGCTTCATTCTTCGTTCAATGTCAATTGAAGGGTATCTAATTAATTGTGCATTAAAGCGGTGTAGTACTTTATTTATAAATTTAACTATTTTCATACTTAATATTTTTGTAGGGAATTGTTTTGGACAGACACTTGATTAGATTTTGATATTTTTTGCTTATTTAAAAATATCATAGGAGTAAACAAAAATGTGTAAAAAAATGGGCGCATAAATAAGCCTTGGGAAAAACCTAACAATAATAATATTAGAAATGAAAATATATAATAGTATGAAGGCAAGTTATAATGTACTCCAATTAATTTAAACGATTTAATAATTTTAAAAAAGTAATAAAAAAAGATAACAACACCATAAGTGGCTAATAAATTAAAAACTCCATTATTTCTATGATTATCAACATCAATTAAATTTTGTGAAACAAAATTATTTTTAGCTCCAGCACGACCATAACCAAATAATGGGCTTTCTTTAAACTGATTATAATCTGCTAAAGCGCTTCCAAATCTTGAAGTTGTTGTTTCATTTGTGTATTCGATATCTTTTTCTATCTTGTCTTTTAAAAACGGTATTTTTTCATATAATAAAAAAATACCAACTATAGAAATTATTAATATTAATACAAATAAAACATTAGTACGTATACTGTTAAAATTTACATAAATTAAAAAAAGAAACAAACATATATAACCTGTTGTTGAAAAAGTTGTTAATGTTGCTATTATAAAGATTAAATTTTTTTTAGATAAAAATTTAACATGATTTGTTTGATTAAATACCAATGCTAATAATAGAAATACGGCAAGTGCACCAGGCTCCCAAAATGGTCCCGAATTTCTAAAATTTTTTAAAGCATATTCATGAAAATTAAAAATGATAATATTTTTACTTCCTGCATAAAAACTACCATTATCAGAAAATAAATTTGGAATTAAATTGCCGAGTGTATTTATATAAAAATCACTTATACCGGGTATAAAAGTTAAACCGTAAAATATTAATGAAATAGTTGCAAAAAAATAAATTATTGATGTGTAAATTTTAAAAAAAGAATGTTTAACAATCTGTATTACAGAATAAGCTAAAAACAACCTCGTATAAGTGCCTAAAAATGTTCTAAAATTAAAGCCTCCAAAATATGTATATTGTAAAGTTTCAACTAACAGAAACAGCAATACAGTTAACGCAAACTCTTTATTTAATATTTGATTTGTTTTAACAAAAAAAAAGATACTTATTAAACAACCTATAATAATATAATTTTGAGATCGATAGAAGTATTCCATGCCAGTTGTGGCAATAAGTATAAAAACTAAGAGATAATTTCTAAAATTATTGTTGTAATTTATAATTCGATAATTGTCAGCCAAAATGAACTATTTTTAAAAACTAAGCATTCCAAATACCGGTTGCTTTTTTATTAATTAATTTTTTAAATTGTATTGGGAAAATAACAGCACAAAAAACACTTATAATAGTTGTTGATAAAATAGTACCATATATGCCTAATTGATGGCATAAATATACTGCTAAAGGTATGTTAATAATACTTCCCAGTATAGAAACAATTAATTGTAATTGAACTTTTCCAACTCCATTTAAAAATTGAGAGTAAATGCTATTCCATATATTAAATACAATATAAATTCCCATATTTAAGGAAAGTAAAAATGGTATTTTTATAGGTTTGCCAATCCACATTGGATAAATATAACTTGAAGAAAAAATCATTATTATTGTTATAATTAATATAATTACAAATATTTTATGGAGTTTTTTCATTATTGTTTGTATCCAAACTGTATCGTTTTTTACCCACGCATCCGTGTATGCACTCCAGAGTGGAAGAGATATAATGTTAAAAAACATTGGAATAATAAAAAAATATTTATAAGAAATATTAAAAGGAGTAACAGCTTCTGGACCAAATTTTTGAATAATAATAAGATTATTTGTTTGATATAAGACTATAAAAGCAATTTGTATTACAAAAAATTTTATGCCAATACGCATTAAATATTTTGTATGCTTAAATTGAATGAGTTTAAATGAGGGGCTATATTTTTTGTACTTAGTTTTAAATAAATAAATACTAGCTAAAAATAAAGTAACAACTGGAATTAAACCTAGAATAAAGGCCAATTCTATCAAACCACCTTTTGAAAATTTATTTACTACAAAAATACAGCCAAGTATTATAACATTACCAATAAAACTAATAAATGAGCTTTTTGCGGGTTCGTGATTTGCTGTAAGTATAGTTGATATTAACTGTAATATAAATTGAAAACAAAAAAAAAGAAACGTAACAGTAACAACATTAGACAATCTTCGATTACTAATGTCGTAACAATTTAATATTTCATTCCAATTTAAAAATAAGTTAGAATTAAAAAAAACACTTATAAGTATTGCAGATAATATTAATAAAATTGCATAAGTTGTACTAACATAAATTCTAGCTAATTTATATTTACCGTTAGAAACAGCTTCTGCAAATCTGTTTCTTAACCCATTACCAAAGCCTATATCAAAAAAACTAAACCAACCAATGATTGAACTTAATGTAATCCAAATTCCATATTCTGAAGGAGTAACAAAATTTAATGTTAAAGGGACAAGAACTAAATTGGTCAATACATTAAATCCTTTTATAAAAATTGAAATTATTATGTTTTTTTTAACATTAGCAGTTCGTATATTAGAACTATTAATTATTTTTTTAAAAGATTTATTTAAACTTAAATACATTAGTATTTAAATGTTTTTATTAATTATATAATTGCATTTAATTCCAATTAGTTTAAAATATAATAAAGTGGCAATCTAACTAAACATTCTGTGTATCTATCTGAGTTTGGTAAATTTCTACCATCATGTTTATAATTGTAATAATCAGATTTATGTAAACTTAAATAATGAAACACTGCATAAATGCCTTTATTTTTTAGATACGTTATTAAGTTATTTCTTTGTTCAGCTGTTTTACAAACCAAATAAAACATATGACCATTATTTGTTGCATAATCAGGTAAATACGGCAAGGTAATTTTAAGATCAAACAAAGACTCTTTTAACGAGTTGTAATAAAAATTCCAAATTTCATTCCGTTTATGTTGTATTTGTTTTAGATTTTCTAATTGAGCCCACAAGTAAGCAGCAATTATCTCTGATGGTAAAAATGACGATCCTGTATCTACCCACCCATATTTATTTACTTCCCCTCTAAAAAACTCAGCTCTATTAGTTCCTTTTTCCCATATAATTTCTGCTCTCTTAATATATTTTTCATCATTGATTGCGAGTAATTCTCCCTCACCTGAATTAATGTTTTTTGTTTCGTGAAAAGAGAAAGCAGCCAAATGACCTATACTGCCGAGAGGCTTTTGTTTGTAATAGGAGTCAATTGCCTGTGCCGCATCTTCAATAACTATTAAATTATATTTATTCGCAATAGCCATAATTTTGTCCATATCGCAAGCTACGCCGGCGTAATGTACAGGTACAATGGCTTTTGTTTTTTGTGTGATCAAAGGCTCTAGTTGATCGGCATCCATATTTGGATGATCTTTCATACTGTCAATGAAAACAATTTTAGCTCCTTGCCTCACAAAAGCTAATGCGGTTGAAACAAACGTATAGGATGGAACAATTACTTCATCTCCAGGTTCAATATTTGCCAATATTGCACACATTTCAAGCGCATCAGTGCAAGAAGTTGTTAGCAAGGCCTTTTTGAAGCCATAATTTTCTTCGAAGTACTTTTGACATTTTTTTGTAAAGATTCCATTTCCTGAAATGTGTCCGGAATTAACGGCCTCAATAATGTATTTAGTTTCGTTTCCTGAAAGATAAGGCTTGTTGAATGGGATTTTATAAGGTGTCATCTTAAATAAATTTTGTTCTGAAATATTTCAATGGCAAAATGCTTTCTTTTGAAATATCGTCAATAGCTTCATTAATTAACAACAATCCTTGTCCGCAAATAACAATAGGTTTCGTGTTGTGAATGAAAATTACTTTGCCAGGATGTCTATTTTCAATATAAACATCAGGAAATACAGAAACATCAAGAATTCTAATAGTATTGTTATTCATTATAGTTTTGGCACCATTATATGGATATCCAACGCTATTAATGAATCGTTTTAAATTCTCTGCTGAATCTTGCCAATTTATTTTATAATCATCTTCGTCCAACCAAATAGAATAACTTGCATTATTTTCATTTTGTTTAGTTGTGTTCAAAGTTTGATTGTTTTTAATTTCGTATATTATTTTATTTAGTAAATCAATATAACAAATACTAATTTTATTAATGGCTTCAGAAATCTTAATAGGGTAATCAATATTTATCTTTGATTGCGCAATAATATCGCCTTTGTCATATTCGGAAGAAGCGATAAGTGCAGTAACGCCAATTTCTTTTTCATTATTGATCAAAGATGTAACTAATGGGGCAAATCCTCTGTATTTTGGTAGAATAGAATCATGAAAAACGATTAAACATTGATCAGCATCATATTTAATTAGCCATCTCCAACTAATAGCAATCAAATATTTTGAGTTCGTATTTGTTGAATTACTCCTGTCTATTACTTCAATATGACTTTCTTGACATAAGTGAATTATTTCTTTATAATAGTCATTTTGAATGTTTTCGTCCTTAGCAACAATAACCTTTTCTATTATTTCCGCATTATTACTTGTAATAATATTACTAAGGCATTCAAATCCTTTTATAGTCATTAAATAAAATGTTATTTTATCCATTTAACAAAGAATTGTTGATTTTAGTCATAACAACTTTGAAATCTAGCTTTTGATTAATATTATCCAATTCTTTAAGTAGATCTTGCTTAAAATTTGAATCTATTAGTAATGAGTTTTTTATTACACTCATTAAACTTGTTGGATTCTTTTGTTTTGCGACTAATTCTCGCAATCCACAATTATAAAATTCGTTGATATATCCTAGATCAAAAGAAATAACTAATGTTTTACAAAGTATTGATTGTAGAACCATAGTCGGACCCGTTTCCTCAATGGATGGGCTTATGAAGAAGTCTGAAGCATTATATACTTTTGATAACATTTTGTAATCCGTTACATAACCCAAATCAATGAAGTTAAAATCAAAGTGTGTCCACTCTGTTTTGTGTTTGTTAGAGCCTGCAGTTATGAATGTTATTTGTTTTAAATTAAAATTTAACTTTAAAAGTTCTGTTTGTAATAATAGAAGTGCCTCCTTTAGAATTTTCATTCCTTTTCTCGTGTCATTTTGGGAAACGGAACCAAAAAAAAGCACTATTTGATTTGGATCAATATTAAAATACTTTTTGCACTCATTTTTATTTTGAGATTTGAATATGTTTCTATCTGGTATTGGATATATTTCGTTAACTATTTTTTCACCAATAAATAGGGCTGATTTTTCAATTTGTTCTTTTATTTGATTGTTACATGCTAATAGGACGATTTTAATATTTTGAATGTGTTTAATTTTAAAATTTAAATTTATACTCGACTGAGAGTTGTATTTATGTGTTATAATTGCAGGACAATTTAAACAGCTTTTTATATAACCATTGCAATCCCATGCATAATGACATGCTCCAGTAAACAAGGACATGTCCATAGGGTATAAGTAAATTGGAGCACCCGTAGTCTTATTTAATTCATAAATGTTTTTAAATGAGATAAAGTTTTGTGTAAAAAGAATTATTATATGACTTGGTTTAAATGAAGCTTTATTTAGTATTTGTTGTGTTTTATAAAATGTTTTTGTTTGGTCAAAGTCCAAAACATGATAATCTGGATTTGTATATTTTATTTTGTTCTCCTTTAATTTTAGGTTAATTAATATTTTTTTGAATTTGTTTATAATTCTTTCAAAATTGTATTCTATCGGCTTCAGGAATGAGATAACATTTTGATTTTGAGGTTTGCAGAATTTTGTAATTAATTTCACATTGTTTCCTTCAAAAGTTGATAGTCCGTTAAGTAGGTCTAAAGCAACAATTCCTGCAGATCGGTATGGATCGGCAGCGGAAATAATTAGTATATTTTTTGTTTTAACCAAATTATAGTAGAATTTATATTCTCTTGAACGATGTGCAAAAAGGATTTGCTTATTTTAGATTCCTCCAATACCATTCCACCGCTTCTTTTAATCCTTTTTCAAGGTTATGGCTTGGTTGGTATCCTAATATTGTTTTTGCTTTATCAATGCTCGCCAAAGAATGAGGAATGTCGCCTTTGCGCGTTGGGCCATGTATCAATTGAACATCGTTGATCTTTGGGTCATGTGTGCTTAAATAGTTTTTAAGTAAGCTTAATAATAGATTCAGATCGGCTCTGTCGCCCACCGCTGTATTAAATACTTCGCCAATGGCTTTGGGGTTTGTTGTACTCAAAGCAAGTTCATTCATTTGTAAAACATTGTCAATATAGGTGAAGTCGCGACTGTGAGTACCGTCGCCATTAATCACCTGGCTTTCGCAATTCATTAACTGCATTACAAATTTTGGAATGGCTGCGGCACAAGCGCCGTTGGGGTCTTGTCAACATATAAATAGAAAAATATTAACCTTGTGCAAAATGTACTTGTTTTCATTAAAGTGTTTCAATTTGTTTTTTAAGCTGAAGTTTACTAGGTAGATAAAGCCTGTATTCTTTAGCAAAAATCTGATGATTGTTTTTAGGTAGTGTAATTTCTACAACTGTTTTATTTTCTTCTTTACAAAGTACGATACCAATTGTGGGATTTTCATTTTTTTCTTTTACAAATCTATCGTAATAATTAACGTACATCTGCATCTGTCCAATATCCTGATGTGTAAGTTTTCCGATCTTAAGATCAAGTAACACAAAGCAATTTAATAATCTGTTATAAAATACAAGATCTACATAAAAGCTATCGCCTTCAAACGTAAATCTTTTTTGCCTACCTGCAAATAAAAATCCCTTTCCCATTTCAAGCATAAAATGTTCCAGTTTATCAATTATTGCTTTTTCAAGGTCTCGCTCGGTGTAGCTTGGCAGTTCCTGAAGATCTAGAAACTCCAATACTAAATGATCTTTTAATGCATCAGTAGGTTTTTGTATAATAAGCCCTTTTTGTGATAATTGCTTTACTTTTTGTTTGTTTTTACTGAGAACAATTCGTTCAAATAGCGAGGCGTTGTATTGTCGTTGTAGCTCTCGTACGCTCCAATTATTTTGTTTGGATTCAATTTCATAGAATCTTCTTTCGGGTTCATTTTCAATTTTTAGCAGTAAGTTATAGTGAGACCATGTAAGTGAAAAAAGTTGTTCAGATTTCCGAGACAGTGTTGCGGATTTTTTTGTGTTTTTTTGAGTTGAAAATTTCCGCGACGCTGTTGCGGAAATTCGAGTTCGGTAGAGAAGATAGAATTTTCTGAACCGCTCGAGATTATCAACAGAGAAGCCTTTTCCGAAGTCTTTTGTTAGTTTGCTGCTAATAGTTTTAAGGGTTGATGAGGCATAGTTTGCTCTTATTTTATTTTTCTGCTCATCTTCGATAATAAATTTCCCTATTTGAAAATTGGTTAACAACATTGTTGTATTAACATTATAAACCACTTGCTTTTTAGCTAACTCAACAAGTGATTTAATGTTAGAATAGAGAATATGTTCTTTTTTCAGTTTCAAAATTTATTTATCGCTCATCATTACAAATTATACCAATAGTATTCTTACACTTCTCCGTAGCGTATGACAGACCATTCTTATTTCAGGTTGTTCCAATACCTAGTTCAATAAACTCACCAGACTTTTGTTTAAGAATAATCATGTAATAAAGATTTAAGTTCTTTGTTCTCGACTCCGCTCGAACTGACAAAGGTTTCGACTCCGCCTGCCTTGTGGGCTGGTAAAAGATTAGCAAGAGACTTATAACTTGCATTAAAATAGTTCAATTGGGTTTAATTCTAAAAACTCTTTCCAATGGAGCCCTTTTGGGCCAACAAGCAACAGTTTAGAGGGCTTAAATTCTTTTTGAAAGGCCTGCATGCCTGATGTGTTTTCCTTATTTCCTGTTTTTACTTCAAGACCTATTATTTTTTTTCCTTTCTTAATCACAAAATCAACTTCATTTTCACGATGTCTCCAATAATAAAGTTCAAAATTTTCTTGTAGGGAAGCGTTTAGTAATTGCGTGCCGATAGCAGATTCAACCAATCTACCTCAATACTCTGGTTTTTGTTTTGTTTCTTCAAAATTTTCATGACTTTGTGCACTAATTAAAGCCGTGTTATGAACCTGAAATTTAGGACTTGAACCTCTTTGGCGAATACTGTCAGCGTATTTATCGATGCCACCTAATAATCCTGCGGTATTTAATAATTGAAGATAATGAGCCATTGTAGTTGTATTGCCTGCATCCGTTAATTGACCCACTATTTTTGTATAAGAAAGTATTTGTCCGGAGTGTAAACAGCCCAATTCAAATAAACGTCGCATTAGGGCTGGTTTTTCAACTCGAGTAAGCATGAGTATGTCTTTAGAGATGCTAGTTTCAATAAGCGAGTCAGCCACATACTTCTTCCATCGTGATTCATCTTTTATTAATTCAGCCGAACCGGGGTAACCGCCAAAATAAATATATTGTTCTGCTGACCAGTTAAAGGCTTTTTTCATTTCGGTATAACTCCAATGCCCTAGGTAGGTAGTTTCAAAGCGTCCGGCCATTGACTCGGTTAAGCCTTGTTGTAATAAAAGGCGTGATGAGCCTAAAAGAACAACTTTAATTGGATTTTTGAGTTTAGTATCTTCATCCCACAAGTTTTTTACAGTTTCACTCCAGTTATCCAGTTTTTGAATTTCATCGATCACAAGCAGGAAGTCGGTTTGTTTATTACCGCATTTAAACAGGGCTAATTCAAATTGTTGTACTAACCAACTTGCATTGCTGTTAGGAACCGAATCGGCACTTACAAAATGATGGGGTAGCTTTGTTCTTTCAAGTAGTTGAGTGATAAGTGTTGTTTTGCCCACTTGCCTTGGACCCATGAGCACCTGTATGAATTTTCTTTTTTCATGGAGACGCTTTTCAAGATTGGGATATGCAGCTCGTTTATACATGGTTTACAAATTACTCAATACGTTGAGTAAAATTACTCATTATATTGAGTAATTTGTAATATTGTTTGAAATTATTTTTTTAAGGCTGTAACCATAAAAACACTCAATCTGTTTTGCTTTTAGAGGTATATCCACCTAGTAAGTAATTTTAAATAAATATTTTTTTTAATGTTCAATTAGATTTTAAATTGTCACAATACCTAGTGCAATAAACTTACCAGACTTTTATTTAAGATTAATCATGTAATAAAGATTTAAGTTCTTTGTTCTCGACTCCGCTCAAACTGACAAAGGTTTCGACTCCGCCTGCCTTGTGGACAAGTAAACTCGAGATGATACTTCGTGTTTCGTTTTGATTTAAAAATTGTTTAATCATTTTTAAACTTTATTTTTTTTGTTAAATCTTCAAAATACTTGGTTGACCAAATATTTGAAAGATTGGCATTGCTAACAAAAGGCTGCACATCGTCAATTATTTGTTTAAGCGATGTGTTTTTAATTTTAGTGTTTAACAACTCAATTACATCCTCCTGTTTTATTGTTTTATTTTTTAACCAATGGCCACTTTGTTTTGCTCGGGATTCAAAGTGCTTCAAATGAAGAGTTGTACCACGTTTAACATACCATTCCAAATCAAACCAATCGCGCCCTTTTACTCTGTTTTTCCAATGTCTGAATAAGAGTGCGTGCATTTTACCTGCAAATAAGTCGGGTTCCGAAAAGCAACTGATATAGCACGAAAAGGGTTTAAGCAGCAATTTGTTTTCTGTTGTAAAGCCAAGTGGTGGATTGGTGTCAATTTCTAGCTTTATTTTTATAGGTTTTACAGCTACCGAATAATTTTGCGGTAAAATACCTTTTAAAATAAGTTGATGCCAGTTTCCAGTATCTTTTAAAAAGGCCGAATTAATGGCGCTTTGATTGGTTTTTACTTTTGTTTTAGCCTCTACCTGTAAGCCAAGTGCATTAAATTCGTTTATTACCGATTTTAAATAGGGTTCTATTTTAAATTTTTTATTTTCTTGTAACAACGAAAAATCAAGATCTTCCGAAAAGCGATTGAGGCCGTGAAAGATACGAAGCGCTGTGCCTCCATAAAATGCAGCCTTTTCAAATAAACCTGCCCGGTATAATCCGGCTAGGGTAATTTCCTGCATTATTTCTCGTAGCGCCTGGTGAAGATCATCAGCGTTTTTCGGTTTGTAGCTTTCTATCCAGTCTTTAATCAGCATTGTTTAATTGCCTTTAAAAGGAATTGAAGTGCAGTTTTTTTTGGTGCTTTTTTTATCCAGCTACTTATTTGTTTTACATTCAGTTGTTTTAAGGCATCTTCATCCATTCGCCAGTTGTTCACTAAAAGATCAATTGTTTCTTTCACACTACGTGGATTAATGCCATTTGTGCACACCAGTTTATCACTCACAGCCTTTTCGTGTGATGCCATTAATGAGGATATGAATGAGTTGTTATATTCGCTAATGCCATAACTGTAATAGGGTATTGGAATATGTTTATATATAAATGTACCTAAATTATTAGTAATAGTTTTAGAGGGCTTATTACATACAGAGCTTATTTTTACAACACGCTCGGGTATAATATTGTAATGTGCCAATGCATAATCGAGTGAAACATAACTTGGCCCATAAAGCAGGTTGGCAATTAATTCCTTTGGAACTTGATTATAGCCGATTGTTGTTCCCGTAACATATAAACCTTTTTTTATTGGAAGTAGAATTTTTTTTGAAATAAGTTCATGTATTTTGTCATTAGGTCGTTTGTAATCCTGCAACATATTAATAAGCATGTGATGCGGGATAGGATAAGGAGCGAGTTGACTAAGTTGATAGATAAGTTGCATTTTATAAATGTAATTTAAATATACAATAATCGGAAATAAACCGATTATTATGTTTTTTATTTACATACTTTTGCGTATTTTGATGGTATTTAAGTGAGATGTAATTATTTCAAATTTTCCCAATACCATTCCACAGCTTCTTTTAAACCTTTTTCTAAATTATGACTTGGTTTGTAGCCTAGTATTTGCGTTGCTTTTTCAATGCCTGCTAAAGAGTGCGGAATATCGCCTTTGCGTTCTTCTGCATATTTAAATTCTACATTTTCAATTTTTGAATCGTATTCAGATAAATATTTTTTAAGCAACTTTAAAAGTTTATTTAAGTCTGCTCGCTCACCCACCGCTGTATTAAATACTTCGCCAATGGCTTTTGGGTTGGTACATGCCAAAGCAAGTTCATTCATCTGTAAAACATTGTCAATATACGTAAAGTCGCGGCTGTGTTTACCATCCCCGTTAATTACAGGACTTTCGTATTTCATTAACTGCATTACAAATTTTGGAATAGCTGCGGCATAAGCGCCGTTGGGGTCTTGTCGGCGGCCATATACATTAAAATAACGAAGGCCAATACATTCTAATCCGTAATTCAAACCAAACACATGTGCGTATAATTCGTTAACGTATTTTGTAACTGCATAAGGCGAAAGTGGTTTACCAATGTTTTCTTCAATTTTTGGAAGCGCAGTACTATCGCCATAGGTACTGCTGCTGGCAGCGTACACAAAGCGTTTTACTTTTGCATCGCGTGCTGCAACTAACATATTTAAAAATCCATCGATGTTTACAGAATTTGTTGTGATGGGATCATTGATACTTCTTGGTACAGAACCTAATGCTGCTTGATGAAGGATATAATCAACCCCTTGGCAAGCCTTTTTACAAGTTTCTACATTTCGAATATCCCCTTCTATTAATGTAAATTTTTCATTGTCTTTTAAATGCGCTATATTTTCAGGTTTACCAGTTGAAAAATTATCTAAGCAAATAATGTTGTTTCCTTTTTCTAAAAAATAATCCACTAGGTTACTGCCTATAAAACCAGCACCGCCTGTAATTAAAATACGAGAATTTATTAACTTAGAATAAGACATTGAGTTTTTAATTATTTAATATTAACTAAAATTTCTTCATTCAAGCAGCTGCCAATATCCACCTTTAGTTGGACCAATTCTAACTAATTTTTGAATTTCTCTTAATTTTTTAATATTTTGTTCGGTTTTACGAATTGAAATACCAATTTTTTTAGCAATTTCTGTTGCTGTTAAGTTAGGGTTTGATGATAAAAGTTTAAGTATATTTTTTTGATTTACACTAATATTTTCCCCGACCTTTTCCCCGACCTTAATATTAGAATTATTAACTTGAGTGATGTTTGTTTTTTGTTGTGAATAGCTAATTGTAGCCATAAAACCATTAGCAATTTCTTTACATTGAAGTTTCATGGTTGGGTAATGTTTTATTTCATTGAGAATTCGTTTAAAACCACTGCCATATTTTTACAATAACATCTGGTATTATTGATGGTTGTGTTTTAACTTTAATTTCGTTTATCCAATTTTGTATTGTTTCATCTCCAATTTTAAAACCTTTTATAGGAGTTCCTTTATCGGTTTATAACTACATAAACTTCACCACCTTTTGTATTAGCAAAGGCAACTAATGTTTCGATAACTGAGTCGTTAAAACTGCTTTTAAATTCTTTATCTATGCTTTCTTTCAAACTTGTTAAATTTCAAAACAATTTTTTGTTTTTTTCCCCACATTTTCATAGTCAAAATTGGAGAAAAAACAAGTTAAAATAAAGCTTAGCGCACTTTGAAAATTAATAAGGCTGTAAGCCTTAATTTTTAATATGGCTTCGCCAAGCTTAGTCCCATATAAAAATACGGAACTAATGGAATTGTCAATTTTCAAATATAACGTTTTTTAAGTAGTTGTGGTAATAAAATTTTAACTTTATTTTATTGATAATCAACTGGGTAAATTATTTCACGTAAAGTATATAAAACCACAACTAAATAATAAAATTTCTTCTTTCACAACCAAATAAACTGCAGTTTTATGTTTTAAAATACTACCAAATTATTTAAAGATGAATTCGTTAAATTTTGTTTTTTGATTAGTTCAACTTGTTTTACAACATCAAACAAAACAACAGAAGTAGTTGAAAAGAACGATAGTATTTTTAGTTTTTTTAATGTTACAACACCAATGATATACCCAGAATTAAAATTTTGGTAACACTCATTAACCTCTACAAAATAAGATTTTAATTCTTCAACATTACTTAAATCAAATCGTAAAAAAATTTTTAAAAAAATAAAACTTTCGTTCTCTAAACTTTCATTAGTATTCAATTTTTTATATTCGTAACGGTAATCAAAAGTTAATGCCGATATATCCGATAAAACAGCAGATGCTGTAGGGAAAGCACCTGCACCTTTACCAATAAAAAATTGAGTATCGCTAAAATAAGATTTTGTTTTTACAGCATTATACACATCATCAACCGAATATAATTTGTCTTTTTCATTTATAAATTTTGGTAACACAAATGAAATAATTTTGCCATTCTCTTTTTTTTCGGCAAAAGCAATTAATTTTATTTTATAGCCTTTTTCTTTAGCATAGTTTAGTTCTAATTCACCAAGCTTATCAATTCCTATATTAAAAACATCATCAGGCTTAACAATAATTCCAAATGCATGAGCAATTAAAATAATAAGTTTATATTTTGCATCAAAACCACCAACATCTAACAAAGGATTAGTTTCTGCATATCCTTTATCTTGTGCTTCTTTTAAAGCGGCATTATACGTAATGTTTTTTAAACTTGTGTTAGTTAAAATGTAATTTGTTGAACCATTAACTATGCCTTCAACCGATTCTAACAAATCATTATCGTAATATTCTTCTAAATTTCTAATTATTGGAATACTTGCACAACAAGCTGCTTCATACAATAAAGGCACATTGTATTTTTTTTGCAATTCAAGTAATTCTGAAAAATGTTCTGCAATCATTTTTTTGTTTGCAGTAACAACAGCTTTACCTTTTTGTAAAGCTGTTTTAACAATATCAAAAGCGGCATCTGCATCATCTATTAATTCAACAACAGTATTAATTTCATTATCGTTTAAAATATCATCTTTATCAAATGTAAAATTTTCGTTAAAAATTGGTCTTGACTTATTTTTTGATTTAACACAAATACGTTTAATGTTTGTTTTTAACGAAGGTGTTTTTTGTAATGCTTCATACAAGCCAAAGCCCACACAACCAAAGCCAAACAACCCTATGTTTATATTTTTTCTGCTCATTGTTATATTGATTTAATAATTAATTTATTTTTAATTGTGTTTAATGCTAATTTTAAATCTTGAATTAAATCTTCTACATCTTCTAGTCCTACTGATAAACGAATTAAACTATCTGTTACACCAGAAGCATAACGTTTTTCAAACGGAATAGATTTATGAGTCATTTCGCAAGGCAAACAAATTAAACTTTTAACGCCCCCTAAACTTTCTGCCAAACTAAAAAGCTTAGTGCTTTTTACAAATTCGTACGCCAAATCTTTCTCATCTATTTTTAAATCAAACGCAACAACACCGCCAAAATAGTTTTGTTGTTTTTTAGCAATATAATGGTTGTAATGCGTTGATAAACCTGGATAATACACATTGTTTATCAACTCTTGAGTTTGCTAAAATTCTGCTATTTTTTGTGCATTCTCCGAGTGTTGTTTTATTCTTAAAGGCAGTGTTTCTATTCCTCTAATAACCAACCAACTGTCAAAAGGTCCAAGAATACCACCAGATGCATTTTGAATAAATTTTATTTTTAGTCCTAAATCTTCGTTATTTGTAACCACTAAACCTGCAATTAAATCGCTATGACCGGCTAAATATTTGGTGGCAGAATGGATAACAATATCTGCGCCAAGTAAAATAGGTTTTTGCACAACAGGCGAAGCAAAGGTATTATCAACACACAGTAAAACATTATTGGCTTTAGCAATTTTTGCAATTTCAGCAATATCAGAAATTTTAAGTGTAGGGTTTGTAGGTGATTCTATCCAAATTAATTTAGTTTTTGGATTTATAGCATTTACAATATTTACAGCATTTGTAGTATCAACATAGTTTACACTTATGCCAAATTTTTGATACACATGTGTAAACAAACGAAATGCGCCTCCATAAATATCATCAACAGCAATAATTTCATCGCCGGCATTTAATAATTTAAGTACGGCATCAATTGCGGCTAAGCCACTAGCAAAGGCAAAGCCGTTAGTTCCTTCTTCTAAATTTGCAATTAAGTTTTCTAACACTTTACGTGTTGGGTTGTTAGATCGTGCATAATCATACCCTTTATTTACGCCAGGCTCTTGCTGTACAAAAGTAGAAGTTTGATAAATTGGTGTTGAAATAGATCCAGTTAACTCATCTACTGGAATACTGTGTAAAATTTTTGTTGTTTCTTTCATGTTTTATTTTTTTAAATGATTATTATTTATTCTATTAAATATTTCATCCAAAAAAATTGAGAGAAAACAAACTTGTGAAAGAGCTAAAATTAAAAAAGCTCTTCCAACAAGTTAGAAGAGCTTTTAATATATCGCGATTAATTAATTGCAGTTTTCTAACTTATCTTTCTCAATTTACAATTGAGTTGAATTTGGCACCTTCTTACTTACGTAAGGGTTGTCAAGACATCATTGGGTCAATTCCCTCTGTCTTTCTGGATAAGAATATTATTAAGAACGTGATGCAAAGTAAAGTATTAAAAATGAAACAGCAAAATTTATTTTTACTTTTTTAACCCAGAATTTGCAATAGAACTTCTATTCCGACTCAAAATACCTACAAAATCTGAGTTTAATTTTGAGTTATACCGCTTTGATTTGATTAGTCAACTCTCAAAAAGTCATATTTCTTTTTCCACTTTTTCTTAACAAAAAGTGGAGCAAAAGTCAAGGCGTTTCGAACTACCCACCCGCTCTTAATTTTTCTTGAAAATTCAATCGACGTAAATTTTAATTTGCCATGATAATACATGCAATGCAAATTAAAAAAACGCAAGCGCCCTCGATGAATTTTCTAAGTAAAATTAATTCACGCTTACGCACGCTCAGCGAAACGCCATGCCAAAGCGCCTGTGTGAAATACTACTAAAACCCAGA
>CAZAPH010000031.1:0-25740 GCA_964487105.1 uncultured Akkermansia sp. | reverse complement strand
CCGGAAGGCCATTACGATCTTCTGAAATTATTGAAGTTTTAAAACGAAACGATATTAAATTCCGGGTGCTCACAGATCATCAGAAAGGTTTATCGGCTCACTTAACTAAAGCGATGAAATACGGAAGAATAATTGGCTCTAAACAGAAAGGACAGAACGGTTATATCTTCTCTTTGCCCAATGAACAATAAGCTTAGCGTTGTAAATCAATCTGTTTAAATCTAAAGGCTTGCTTTTGAACACGGTAAATCTTAAAACCCTATATTTGCTAATAACAAAACGAAGAATATTTGAATAAACTATAAACTAAAATAAGACATATAAGAATTTGCGTTAACGCTAATTTTCGTATCAGAAAACTGCCAATTTTCAAAAAGTACACGAAAAAGAAGCCAAAACGCTCACGCAATGCGTGGGCTTTTGCTTTTTTCGTGTACTGGGATGGCAGTCCCTCTGATACGATTAAGTAGAATGACCCACGCAGATTTTTTGTGGCTGCCACTACAAAAAATCATGACAATAGCAGAAATTCTGAGGGATAGTAATTACAACATCTCTCTTTTTACCGATAAGGAAATAAACAAACTGGAAGCGGAGATCGTTTTCCGTGAAGCAAAAGGAAAAAAGGTTCCTTACATCAAATGCGCCATCCGCAATAAGGAAATCAAATTAAATCCTGAAGAAATAGTAAGGCAACTTTATGTAAAGCGTTTAATTAATCTTTACAAATACCCACAACAATTAATTCAATTTGAAATAGGAATCAATTTCGGTGTAGAAGTTAAACGTGCCGACATTGTTGTTTACGATGCCAACAGGCCCGATACCCCTTACATCATTGTTGAGTTAAAAAAACCAAAACTAAAGGAAGGTAAGGAACAATTAAAAAGCTATTGCAATGCAACTGGTGCTCCTATCGGAATTTGGAGTAACGGTGGTATAGAGCAATTTTATCATCGCCAAGATCCAAATTATTTTAGTGAGTTATCCGACCTTCCTTTTGGTAACGAAAATCTTGATGACTTTTTAAAACAACGTAATCAATACACCATTCTTGATTTATTGATAAATGACAAGCTTAAAGAAAAATCTCTAAAGCAAATCATTCAGGAATTGGAGGACGAGGTTTTAGCAAATGCGGGTGTCGATGTATTTGAAGAGTGTTTTAAATTGATCTTCACTAAACTTTACGATGAAAAACAAAGTGGTGAAGACATCAGCAAAATTCAAAACTGGCTTGAATTTAATGAGGGGAAGTCTTTAGAAGATATTCCTGAAAGCGTTTCAAAGAAATTCAGAAAATTACAATTCAGAAACATTGGCACTGATAAACAAGTTAAAGATAATTTTGAAGAAGTATTTTTAGAGGCGCAAGGTGAATGGAAAGGAATTTTTCCGGCTAATACACAACTCAGTCCAAGAATGACTCCATCGCATACAGCTATCTGTATCTCTTATTTGCAAAACATCAAATTATTTAATTCAAACTTAGAGGTTGTTGATGAAGCTTTTGAATACCTTGTAAACAAAAGCAATAAGGGAGAGAAAGGACAATACTTTACACCACGTTATGTAATTGACATGTGTGTAAGAATGCTTAATCCCACTCCTGATGAGTATATGATTGATACCGCTTCGGGTAGTTGTGGCTTTCCTGTACATACCATTTTTAAAGTGTGGAGCGAATTAAATCCCGAAGAGAGTCACTTGTTTACTGCACAAGATAAAACCAAAGAACAAATAAAATATGTTCGTGAAAAGGTATTTGCTATTGATTTTGATGATAAAGCAGTTCGTGTAGGAAAAACATTAAACATTATTGCAGGTGACGGTGAAACAAACGTACTTCTATTAAACTCCCTTGATTTTGAGAGTTGGAACGAAGCCGCTAAGGATAGTGCATTTCAGCAAGACTTTGGAAAAGGCTTTAATACATTTGAAAAACTGAGAGCCAATAAAAAAGAAGTAAACAGCAGAAAGGATTTCAGGAATTTTCAATTTGATGTATTAATGGCTAATCCACCATTTGCCGGAGATATTAAGGATAGCAAGATCATTACCAAATACGAACTTGGAAAAAAATGGCAAAATAAAAAAGTAAAAGAAGGTGGCATTGAAAAAGTAATACAACAGCACAAAGGTTTTGTAGACAAAATAAGTCGTGATATTTTATTTATTGAACGCAACCTAAACATGCTAAAGCCCGGTGGGCGTATGGCAATTGTATTGCCGCAAGGGCGATTCAATAATAGTGGAGAAAGGGCGATTCGTGAATTTATTTCGGAACATTGTCGGATTTTAGCAGTTGTGGGCTTACATGGTAATTGTTTTAAACCACATACCGGAACAAAAACAAGCGTTCTATTTATACAAAAATGGGATAACGAACTTTGCCCTAAAAAAGAAGATTACAATATCTTTTTTGCCACACAACGCGAAGCGGGAAAAGATAGTAGTGGCGAGAAAGTATACGAAACTAATATTATTCCAGCGGTAGAACCAGTTTACAAAATATGGAAAGAAGATATTGTAGATGAAGATACAGGCGAAGTTGTTACAATAGAAAGAAGAGAAATAAAAAAAGAAGGGCATCCTGAGCACATTGAATACAAGAAAGACAAATGGGGACATGCTATTGTAAAACACGATTTGTTTAATACTGATGGATTAACTAAAGATGGTATTGCAGAAGCTTTTATTGAATTTGCAAAAAAGGAACGATTAAGTTTTTTTTAGGAAGCCCCTTTAATAAAGCCAAATACGAGGCATTATTGGAGGGGCTAGAAGTAACTATCTACCGAAAAAGTGAGATTTTAATTGATAACGAAGAATTCAGACTTGATGCTGAATATTATCAAAAACAATATCTTCAATTATACAGTTATTTAAAGAATTCTTTTATGCTTTCTCAAATAACTGAGATGTCTGATTTATCCTCTAATGCTTCATTTGCGACAGTAT
Organism: uncultured Akkermansia sp.; assembly: GCA_964487105.1. Lineage (GTDB taxonomy): Bacteria > Bacteroidota > Bacteroidia > B-17B0 > Aurantibacillaceae > Aurantibacillus. The sequence continues at coordinate 22,779 of CAZAPH010000031.1, read as the reverse complement.
CAGGAATTGTACACGATAACAATCCTAAAATTATTCCGTTTATCAGATCAGGGAATGTAGGAGATACTTTTATTAATGAAACTGATCTAGAACTAATTTCTTCAGAAGCACATTATCAACTTACAAAATCTATCACAAAGCTTCATGATGTAATGATGGCTCGAAAAGGTAAAATCGGAGGAGCATCAATTATTTTGGAGGATCAAGTAAATTTTAACTGCAATGAAAATGTCATAAAATTAACTTTAAATGGAAAAGAGAATATAAATCCTTTTTATTTTACGGTTTTCTTCAATTCAAAATATGGCAAAAAACAAGTTGAACGGCTTGCTACTGGAAATGTACAACCTTGGGTTAGTATATTTCAAATTAGAAAATTGAAATTTAAAAATGCGACGATTGATTTTGGAAAAATTATACAAGATGTAATTATCAGTGCATATACAAAATTGATTTTGAGCAAAAATAAAATAACTGATTCACATTCTGAATTATCAAAATTACTTGGAATAAACAATTGGATTCCAACTAATAAAAATATTGCTATAAAAAAGCTATCACAGTCATTTCTTCATACTGGGAGGCTTGATGCGGAATACTACCAGCCAAAATTCGATGAGTTGATAAAAAAGATTGATGCAGTAAAGCATGACAGATTGGACAACTTAGTAAACTTCAAAAAATCAATTGAGCCGGGATCAGAAGCATATCAAACAGAAGGTATTCCTTTTATTCGTGTTTCTGATATTTCAAAATTCGGTATATCTGAGCCTGAAATTCATCTCAACCGAAATGAATTTGATTTAGATGAATTAAAACCTAAGAAGGATACCATCTTGCTTTCTAAGGATGGCAGTGTTGGGATTGCATACAAAGTAGAGGAAGATATGGACGTAATCACCTCAAGCGCATTGCTACATTTAAAACTGAAAACAAAAGAGGTGTTGCCCGATTACTTAACACTCGTATTAAATAGTAAACTGACTCAAATGCAAGCCGAACGTGACGCAGGTGGATCAATAATACAACACTGGAGACCTGATGAAATAAAACAGGTTTTAATTCCAATTCTTCCAATAGATGTGCAGAAAGAGCTATCAAAGCAAATTCAGCAATCTTTTAAACTTCGTAAAGAAAGCAAGCGATTGTTAGAAGTTGCCAAAACTGCTGTTGAAATTGCCATTGAAGAAGGTGAATCAAAAGCAATGAAGTATATTAAAGAAAACTCTTAAGCCACAAATACGCCTCATCATAATCAGTAAAAATTTGTTGAGGGTATTCGTGTTTACTAAAGCTTTGCAAAAACTTTATTAAAGTAGCTGTGATGGCATTTGAAACAACAATAGCCCTTGCTTTTGTAACAGAGGCTGCCTGTTCCAATTTTGCCCGCTCCTTTGCTTTTTTATCCATACTCCAATTAGCTCTTGCATCCAATAATTTTAAAGCAGGCTTACCTTCCGTTTTATGTCTTATGGCTAAGTTGATGTTTATTACATCGTATTGATCCAATTTTCGGGAATCCTTCATGGTAATTACGATAATCCCATTTTTATCTTTAAAAACAGTTGCAAACTCTAACTCTGTTGGATTTTGGTTGGCCATTAGTATTTCGTCAATAATTTTTTAATACTTAAACCTTGAACTAAAATTGAAAACAAAACAATGCAATAAGTACTTACAATAAACAAACTACTACCTTCAATTTTATTTGCTAATGATAATGCCAGTGCAATCGAAATCCCGCCACGCAAACCACCCCAAGTTAAAACAGAAAGATTCAAAGCTTTTCGGGTTTCATTTCTATTAAACAAAAAGAAGGCAGGCAATAAAGAGATGTAACGAGCTACTAAAGCTACAACAATTAAAATTGTTCCTACGACAATATATCTTGTATCAAACGGCACTAAAAATATTTCAAGTCCCATTAAAACAAATAAAATAGTATTGCATATTTCATCTATTAATTCCCAAAACTTATCTACATACTCAGCAGTAATGTCAGACATCGCATTTTGTTTACCTTGGTTACCAATTAACAGCCCTGCAATAACCATTGCAAGCGGGCCTGATGCATGAAAATGAGAAGCAAGAGAATATCCTCCAGTAACAACCGCTAATGTTATCATAATCTCGGTTTGGTAATGATCTATATTTTTCATAAGCCAATAACCAATATAACCTACTAAAAATCCTATTCCTATGCCCCCGATTACTTCAATAGCAAATATTTTTCCAATATTAGACACCGTAAAAGCATCTCCATACATAATCATAGAATATATTACTGCAAAAACAACTACTCCAACGCCATCATTTAATAATGACTCCCCGATAATTTCGGTTTTTAATTTTTGAGGGATTTTGTATTGCGATAAAATACCAATAACCGCTATTGGATCAGTAGGTGAAATCAATGCTCCAAAAAGTAAACAAGAAATAAAACTTAATTCAAAGCCAAATAAGCCGGTAATTAAGTGAGTTAATGCACCTATGATAAAAGTTGAAATTACCACCCCCAATGTAGCATAGCTAAATACCGTTGCTCTTGCGCCTTTAAGTTGTTTAAGTTTTACATGTAAAGCTCCTGCAAACAATAAAAAAGATAAGATAAAATCTAATACAAACGCACTAAAATCTAAATTCAAAAGAAATTCCTTTAATGGTAAAATATAGTTTGGCTGAATTGCTTCGATTATTTTTAAACCTAAGCCAATAATTACGCTTATTAGCATTACCCCTATAGTTGCTGGAAGTTTAAGCCATTTATGGTTAATGAATCCAAATATGGCAGAAATAGAAATGAGTATAGCAAAAAATTCAAGCATCAATAAGTAGATGAAATGTTTAGTAAAGCGTAATAATTAATAATTTTTATTTTCCTTCCTTCTGAAGAAATTATTTTCTCAGATTTAAACGCTGTTAAAATCCGAACGCATGTTTCTGTAGTTGTACCACAAAAGCTTGCTAAATCCTCACGACCAATATCAATAATTGAAATCTTTTCATTGGTCTTTTTCTTGTATTTTTCATTTAAAATCAATAATGAAAAAGCAACCCTTTCTTTAACCGATTTATGAGCTAAAGAACTCATGAGATTCACCCATACATTAAACTCATAACTGAGCAGTTTTAATAGATTCTTCGTCATTATTGGTGAACTCTCTAGAGCAGAAATAAAGTGTTCTCTTGGTATAAATTGAATTTGGCAATCTTCCATCGTTTCGGCTGAAACAGGGTTTTTTGAATCACTCAAAATCGGCCTAAAACCAAAATACTCACCTTTAGTGTATAAGTAAACAATTTGAAATTTGCCATCCGGATTACTTTGGTAAATTTTCACTTTACCTTTTACTAATTTATAAAGTCCATCAGAATAGGTTCCTTCTTTAAAAAGAATTTTATTCTTTTTTACACCCTTAAGTTTTGAATTTTTCTCAAGTAATTGCACAATTGATTTCCTTACACCATCAAGCAGCGTATCGCACTTATAATAGTATTTATCTCTTATCGCAAGCATGTTTTATTACAGAATAAAGATAGCCATATTCTTGGATAAAGGAGTTACAAAGTTTTAAACTCTTTAATTACAATCCATTGATACCTGTCAATGAAAATGGAGATTAGATTTAAGAACTTGCATTCAAGTTAATCAATGTATAACCATTTAAAACTTGAAATTATGAAAACATTAGAATTTAAAAACATATTGGCACCGTTCGACTTCAATAGTCAATTCATTAACTCATTTAAAATGGCGGTAGGTATTGCACGAAGATCAGGAGCAAGGATTACTTTGTTAAATGTTTTGGGAACTTCGGAGACTTTATTAAGTGACTATGTAGTTAACTGTGTGATGCCTACAAATGGCTTTTTATCAACCGTTGATGAAAAAAAGAAGGCTATTTACAAGTATATTGAAGAAGAAGGTTTTCCCATAAATCAAATAGACATTAAAGTTGAATTAGGAGGATTTAATGAGAATATTATTCGATTAAACAATGTCGATCCTTTCGATATAATTATTGTGCCTGACTTTATTAAGAAATCATACCAACGACTGTTTGCAGATATAAATCCAATTCGATTAATGAACGACACAAAAACTGCCGTAATAGGAGTAAACAGAAAACTACGATTATTTTCTTTAAAACGAATTGTGTTACCTATAAGAGACGTAGAGAATTGGTATGACAAAATTCCATTTACTGCTGCAATCGCAAGACTTTCCGGAGCTGAAATTATGATACTTGGAGTTACTAATTCAAATTCGGAAAAGGAAATAATCAATGTTGAACAAAAAATCAGTTTATGTGAACAAAATTTCAAACTACATCATGTTAGGTTCAGTACCGAAAGAATTTACGGACACGGAGATCCTTTTTGGGATATAGCCATTTACAGTAAATATAAGAGTGCAGATTTAATAATTGTATCACCGCAAATAAGCTCTCCCATTCTAAACACATACTTTAACAACAATTTATACAACAAGCTTATATCGGAAATAAACATTCCGGTTATGGGTGTAACCTTAACCTAAATTTTATGGAAACAACAGAAATTAAAAATATAATAAAGAAAATAAAACAAAGAAAGTTAAAACTTGAAGATTATGAGCATATCACCGCAATACAGTTAAAATGTTTTCCGGGCATGAAACCTTGGACGAAGGAACAGTTTAACAATTTAATTGCAATATTTCCTGAGGGACAATTTTGCATTCAGTACGGTAAAAGGATAATTGCTTCTTCCTGTAGCCTAATAATAAATTTTGATGAATACGGTGAAACTGCTTCATGGGGGCAATTGACAGATAATGGTCACATCAATAACCACAATCAATATGGCGATACGCTTTACGGCATGGAAATGATGGTTGACCCGGACTTTAGAGGAATGAAGCTTTCGAGAAGATTGTATGAAGGAAGAAAATCACTTGCAAAGAAATTTAACTTAAAACGGATTGTGATCGGAGGACGATTACCAAATTACTATAAACATGCAAACAAATTGAGCATTGAAGATTATGTTTCAAAAGTAATTGACAAGGTAATTTACGACCCTGTATTAACTGCCCAATTATCTAATGGTTTTGTCTTAAGGCGTGTTTTACCCGGTTACTTGCCAAACGACAAGTAATCATGTGGCTATGCTACACTTTTGTAATGGATTAATTTCAACTATCATAGTAAACCCGACTCTATTGATACTCACAATCCATATGTGCGTGTTAGTGCTATTCAATATCAAATGAGAGCCATTAACAGTTTTGAAGAGTTTGAAAAACATTGTGAGTTTTTTGTAGATACTTCTTCTGATTATCGTAGTGATTTTGTGGTGTTTCCTGAAATGTTGACTTTGCAATTGCTCTCGTTCTTACCGAAAAAAAATCCTGCAAAAGCTATCAGAGCCCTCAGCAAATACACACCTCAATACGAAAAGCATTTTAAAAAACTAGCTATAAAATATAACATTAATATTTTTGCAGGTTCGCATTTTATTGTAGAAGATGATAATTTATACAATGTTTCATATTTGTTTAGACGAGATGGGACATTTGATAAACAATATAAAATTCACATTACACCACATGAGAAGAAGTGGTGGGGTGTAAAAAGTGGTGATAAAATTAAAGTGTTTAATACTGACAAAGGTAAAATTGCAATCTTAATTTGTTACGATAGCGAGTTTCCTGAACTGGCAAGAATTGCCGTAAGTAAAGGAGCTAAAATACTTTTTGTGCCCTTTAATACCGACGACAGAAGAGGATACTTGAGGGTAAGATATTGTTCGCAAGCAAGAGCTATTGAGAACCAAGTTTATGTTGTTATTACAGGTTGCGTGGGGAATTTACCGGATGTAGAAAATTTAGATGTGCATTTCTCGCAGTCTGCCATATTTACTCCTTCTGATGTTGAATTTCATAGAGAGGCCATTGCTTCTGAAGCTACACCTAATAGCGAAACATTGATATATCAAGACTTAGACCTAAATCTATTAAAACGCAATCGCGAGATGGGATCTGTACAAACATGGAATGACAGGAAACAAGGTTTCTACAAAATAACTTATTCTGAAGGCGGAAATCAATTCGAAATATAAAATATCGAGATCAGAATAAATTAGAGACTGAAATTATTAATTATTAAAAATAGAAATCATGAGAAAATTAAAAAGAAATACATCAAACAAAACATTACAGATAAAGAGGATACTTGTGCCATTTGACTTTTCCGAATGCTCGTCTAATGCATTACGAGAAGCGATATTTATGGCTAAAGTATTTATGGCAAAAATCGACTTATTACATGTGGTTACGCCTGTCTATGTCACGGCATCTTCAAGCAGTTCACTTTTACCATTTAACGACACTTATTATCAGAGAATTATGAAGCGAGCTGAGAAACTAATGCTTGACATATCCCGTGAGATTTCAAACAAGGAAGCCGTTGATATTAATTACAAAACAACTTTAAACACCGTATATGATGGTATTTTAAATTATGCTAACAAAATAAAAGCTGATTTAATTGTTATGGGTACTCATGGTACTTCAGGTGTAAGAGAATATTTTGCAGGAAGTAACGCCTATCGTGTAGTAAATGAAGCATTGTGCCCGGTTATAACAGTACAAAAGAAAATTACCAAAAAAGGCTTTAAAACAATTGTGTTGCCAATCAGGTCAGAATTAAACTCCCGACAAAAGGTTAATTTGGTTTCCTTCATTGCTAAATCAATGTTTTCAAAAGTATTGATAGTTGGTTACGCAGAAAATAAAAGTGAGGCTAGAAAAGTAAAGCAATATGCGAAACAAGTACAGGAGTATTTACAAGAGTTATCAATTAACAGCAGTAATGTTTTGATTGAAGATAATAACTTTACCAAGAGCATCATCAAATATGCTCAAGGTAATAAGGCTGATTTGATTGCTATTATGAAAAATCATGATTTTAGTCTTGATCAGCTTCTTAAAGGTTCGTATGCTCAACAATTCGTAAACCATTCTAAAATACCTGTTCTTGCTATTCCTAATACTATAGAATTTGAATATCAATATCAAAATCCATTATTAGGAGGATTATACGCTTAAGTTTAATTTAAAAAAAATCAACTATGAAAACAATTATCGAATCCACCAATTTTGAACCAAGTGTTGCATTAAATAAATTTATCTATGAAAAATCTCAAGTATTCTTAAAACTGGATAAGAATGCTCTATTTGCAGAATTTAATCTTTCAGCAAAAAAGAATGAATATTCATGTACAGTAATTTTAAACTTAGCTGGAAAAGACATTGTAGCAAGCAGTAAGTCTGAGGACATGCATTACTCTATACTTAAAGCAATTGAAGCAGCTAAAAGAGGCATGAGAAAAAAGAAAATGAAAAAATTAACGATGAAGAAAAAGCCATAAAAACTACTACTCAAACTATTAATAATTAAAATTATGAAAACTGAATCAAACATATTATTCCCAACTGATTTTACGGATATTTCTGAACATGCTTGGAGAGGATTATAAATTACTGCACATAGTTAGTACAGTGGGTCTTTACTTTATATTTCACTTTGCCCTGTTAATAAAGAAGGCTCGTTTTTGCGCCAATTAAAAACAGAATAGCTATGTTTAAATGAGTATTCCTTATTCAAAAACTTGCTCAAAAACAAATCGGTATCTTTGCTTAATATGGCAGAACTTTAAAATAATTAAAATACTATATGGAGAAAAACATTTTAAATGAAATTAAAAAAGTAATTGCATATCGGTTTAATCTCGATGAAGACAAAGCTTCCGAAACTGATATTCTTGAAAATATAAAGAAAGCGGTTGAATTTAAAGGAATTAATATTTGGACTTTAATTTTTGCAATTTTGATCGCATCAATTGGTTTGAATGTTAATTCAACCGCAGTTATCATTGGCGCAATGCTAATTTCCCCCTTAATGGGGCCAATTATGGGTATTGGTTTTGGTGCCGGCGTTTTTGATTTTGAATTAATTAAGAATTCGGCAAAAAACTTACTTATTGCAACATTTGTTGGGTTATTCTCATCAACACTCTATTTTTTAATTTCACCTCTAAACCACGCGCAATCTGAATTATTAGCACGTACCACCCCAACAATTTATGATGTTTTAATCGCTTTTTTTGGTGGTCTTGCGGGTATTGTTGCGAGTTCGAGAAAGAAATACAATAATGTTATTCCGGGCGTTGCTATTGCTACTGCACTCATGCCACCTTTATGCACGGCTGGCTTTGGGATAGCAACGGCTCAGTGGACATACTTTTTTGGTGCTTTTTATTTATACCTTATTAATAGTGTTTTTATTAGCATTTCAACTTTCTTAATCGTAAGATTTCTTAAGTACAAGCCTGTAACATATGTAAACCCTGAGGTGGCAAAAAGGATTAGAAAATGGGTTGTTGTAATTGCCATTTTAACTATCATACCAAGTTTATATCTCGCTTACTATTTTGTGAATAACGAAATATTTACTCAAAACGCAAACAGATTATTAACCGAAGAACTTTCTAATGAAAATTTTACAGTCCTATCTAAAAAGATAAGTCCTGAAAAACGAGAAATTACTTTGACAATCATAGCAAATGGAACAGGCGATTCAATAAAAAGTATATTAGATCTTAAAAAGGAAAAGCATCATTTAGAGAACGCAAAGATAATCGTAAAGAATAGTATAAACACGGAGAAGGAAGTACCAGACATTACCTCATTAAAAGAAGGTATCATTGAAGACATGTTTAGTAAACAAGAATTACTTCTAAAAAGCAAAAGCGACGAACTATTACAATTGAAAAAACAATTGTCCAATCAAACATTATTTAATTTGAAAAAAGAAAAAGCTGTACAAGAATTCAATGCTCTTTACGGTGCTCCAAAGGAACTAATTATTGAAAAGACCATAAATCACGTCAATGGTCGTAATGATACGCTATTGCTAGTGATAATAAAGTCATCGGATTCAAAGAAGTCTAAACAAATTGAGACGGAAAGTTTAGCAAATTGGCTAAAGGTTAAATTTGAAATAAACTCAGTTAGAATCATAAATGAATAAATATAAATAAGTGTTAATCAACGCCAATAAAGTGCACTTGTAGGCGGTTGGAAATAGCCTCCAATTTTAAAAATTATTCGATTTTAAGATTATCTTTGAACTGATAATACTTTTTTATTTTGTACCAAATAAATGGAGCCCTCCTTGGAGGGCTTTTTTATAAGTTCGAATTTCAGCCGTTTAGGGTATCCTAGGGAGACTATTCATTAGCGTTCTAATTGCTTGAAAATCATCAATTAAGTTCGATAAATCCAACCCGTAGGGTACATCGCCGGACTTCTCTTCAATAGTTGAGAAGTTCGGCTTTTTTCTCTAAATACTTTAATAAATTACTGCTTCTGCATAAAAGAACTTGTAGTTTATGCCAAATAAATAAATTTTTATATTTATTATGATTTTGGGATATAAATTTAAACTAAAAATTAGAAAAGAATACCGCTTTAATAATTTTATAGAAAACCAAATAAACGTAAATTAACGGTATAATTGCTAATATTTTGGTTGTTTTCTCATGTTATAAAAGTTTTTGTATAGTTATTTTAAAAACAATTTCATAAATTTAAACTATGATTACAAGACCTTTTAATTTTAAAAAATGGATAGATGAAAATCGTCATTTATTAAAGCCTCCAGTAAATAACAAAGTTGTTTATCAAGATACCGAATTTATAGTAATGGTTGTAGGAGGCCCAAATTCGAGAAAAGATTATCACTATAACGAAAGCGAAGAATTTTTTTATCAATTAGAAGGAGATATAATTGTACAAATACAAGAAAACGGTAAAGCAATTGAAGTTCCTATTAAAGAAGGAGAAATTTTTTTACTCCCTCCAAAAGTACCGCATAACCCTAAACGCTTTAAAGATACAATTGGTTTAGTTATAGAACGAAAACGTAAAAACGATGAAAAAGATGGTTTACTATGGTTTTGCGAAGGCTGTAACACAAAGTTACACGAAGCCTATTTTACATTAACCGATATTACAAAACAATTTCAAGTAGAGTTTAAAAATTTTTACGAAAATGAACATTTACGAACATGCAAACAATGTGGTAAAATTATGGAACCACCTCCTGTAATTGCCTAATAAAACATTGCGCTGTTTAATTTCTTTTTAATTCAATTCTAAAAGTAGTACCAACATTAAGTGTACTTTCTAAAACGCGAATTTTACCTTGATGATACGTTTCAATAATTCTTTTACATAAGCTTAACCCTAAGCCCCAACCTCTTTGTTTTGTAGTGAATCCGGGTTCAAAAATAGTTTTAAATTTATATTTAGGGATTCCTTTTCCTGTATCTGTAATGTCTATATATAACGCTTCGGGTATATCAATTAATTTAATGGTTAATGTTCCTTTACCATCCATAGCATCAATAGCGTTTTTACATAAATTTTCGATAACCCAATCAAATAAAGGTACGCTTAAGTGTGCATATAAATTTTCTTGAGGTAATTGTAATTCATAAATTGTATTTCTAGACGTACGGCTTTTTAAATAACTTATACTCGTGCTTAAAACTTCGTTTACATTTATTAATTGTAAAGTAGGTTGTGAGCCTATTTTGCTAAATCGTTCGGTTATTGTATTTAACCGTTGAATATCTTGATGCATTTCATTAGTTATACTTTCATCAACACCTATGTTTTTTAAGTGCTCAATCCACGCTAATAAAGATGATAAAGGAGTTCCTAGTTGATGAGCGGTTTCTTTACTCATTCCCACCCAAACCTGATCTTGTTCAGCTTTGCGCGCAGTACTAAATAATATATAAGCTATAACTAAAAATAAACCTATTGCCGCAAATTGAAAATAAGGATACCATTTTAATTGCGTTAGTAATTTACTTTCGGCATAAAAAATATAGTTAATTTGATTGTTTCCTAAATCAACAGCAATTGGTTGATTTTGAGAAGCTAATTCTTGTAATTTTTGTTTAAGTTTAATTTGAGTGTTTACTAATGAACAATCAATTTTTCCTATATCAATAATTTTATTTTGTTCAAAATTGGTAAAAATAACAGGTACACCCGCCGAATTTATAGCTACTTCAGAAATAAATGAATTTATTAAACTATCAAACACCATTTTAATTGTTGTAAACACTTTACTATCTTTATGGTACAAGCGTTGTTTCAAGCCTTTGTAAACTTCAACTTCAACTGGTGCATATAATTTTTTCATTACTGCAAGTTGCTCTTTTAAATAAATGGGGTCTTTTTCTTTTGATGAATCTAAATTTCTTGAAATTAAAATTTCATCTTTATCATTTGTTAAAATTACAGGTACAGTAGTGTTTTCTTGTAACACTTTTAAAACAAAATTTATGTTTTGAACATCGTTATTTAGTTCGCGAGTTGCTTCGGCATATAACTCGGCTTTTTTACGTTCTTCAATTTTTATTTTCTCAAATAAATCATTTGTGAATTTTACCAGTTTAGCTTTTTTCTGAACTGCCTCAGCCCAAAGTTTTGCTTTTTGTCTTTCTTCGTTACCAATACTTTTAACTAAATCATTGGTGTACCAAAGCGAAACACCAACAATTAAGAAGGCAATAATTGTAAGAACTATTTTCCAGCGTTGCTTTTTGGCGTAAATATTCATTTATTAAATATACTAAAAATCATCATCTTCACTTTCTTTTTGATTTTGTTCCTTATTTACCTTTTTAGTTTTTTCTAACTCAAACGTTTGATTTGATTTTTTATTATCTGGTTTTATCGAATCTTTTTTAAACAATTTAAATTCTTCGCGTAATATGTTTTTTAATGTTTGTTTTTCGTCTTTTAAATCTTGTTTAATTTTTTCTTTTAATCCTTGCCTATCGTATTTAATAATTGGGTTATCTACTGTGCCTGTCATTAAAATAAATGCACTCCTTCTGTTTTCTTTATCGTTTTCAATTGGTCCAAACTCATTATCTTTTTTTCGTTTTTTATCTAAATATTCACTTATTTTTAATTGTATTCTATAATCAATAGCATTATTAAAACTATGTTTGCCACTTGCTAATAAATTTAAAACATTATTATTTATTTGTGTTTTTGGGAATTGAATTACTTTATCTTTAATGTCAACGGTTGTTTCGAGTGATGAAAATTTAATTTGTTTTAATTCAGTGATATCAACATAATTAGATAAACTTTCTAAAGGTTTAAAATCAATTAATTCGCCTCTTTCGATAAACAAATCTGTATGAGCATTGATTGAATTTTCGTTAACATTAAAATTATTATCCCATTCGGCTTTAAAACTTACGGTAGCCGTTGCGTATCCTTTTATGTTTTTATCAATTAATGTTTGCTGTCCAAAATTATCAAACTGCGTAAATAAAGATTGGATATTTACTGATTTTATTAAACCTACTGATGTAACTTGCAAATTATTTTTAGAATTATCAATAAATAAATCGCCATTAATTTCTCCTTGAAAGGCTACCATTTTAAAATCACTTAAAATTGCTTTTTGATGTTTGATTTCTAACTCCCCAACTATTTTTTTAGCTTCAAATTTTTGATAATAAAATTGATTTATGTTTGCGTTTAATAAAATATTTAAATTAGTAGGAATTAAATTTTTGTTGTTATTACTAGAGTTAGAGCTTTGTTTGTCAAAAAAATCTTCAAGATAAAGTTGATTAGAACTTAAATCTCCAATAATGGTTAAATCTATATTTTTTTCAAATAAATAATTAAAAAAGTTGGGAAGCTCTCCATTTATAGTTAAATCAGATTTATCTTTTTTTAATATTAAATTTTTTACATAAATGTTTTTTTCTTTTGCTATTAAATCGCACGAAACAATATCCGTTTGATTTTGATTATTTTTAAATTTAATTAAAGCCTCTTTTAAATTACTATTTAAATTAAGTTGTACATCTTTAGCTGCAATATTAGCTTTTATTTGGCTTAGACTTCCCTTTAAAAAGCCATTTAATTTAAGAAAACCAGCAATATCTGTAATTGTATCTATTGGCCAAAAATTAATAACATTTTTTAAATTAACATTTGTAGAAAATTGAGTTTCTATTTTAGGGTTAGAAAAATCATTAATTAAAAGATTTCCAGAAATACTATCGTTAACTAAAAGTGCATTCATATTATTGAGTTTTAAACTACTATAAGTATTAGTATAATTTAAATTTCCTTTTAAGTTTAATTTTCTTAAATTTATTTGATTGGGTTTATATTTTACTAAAGCATTATTAATACCAAAATCACAATTTAGATTATACTTTTTTGAATTGAGATAATCTAATTTTCCGTTTACATAAAACTCTCCTGAGCTTTCATAATCACTAATATTTCTTTTTTGATTATCTGGTAAAAGTGATAACACAGATTCAATATCTAAATTTTGAGCTTCGAAATTTAAATTCGTTTGGTACAAAGAGTCGTTATAATTAAATGCGCCATTAACAGCCATTAATACTCTGTTTAATGTTATAGTTGCTTTACTAACTTTATAATAATTTTTATTTACATCAAGTTTAATTTCGCCTTTACAAAGTTTATTTTTAATGTAACTTTTTTTGTTAGAAATTAAATTATTTATTTTTAAATCGAATTCGGTTTCTAAACTATAGTTTTCGTTTTCAAATTCTCCTTTAAAATTTACTTGATTGAGGTTAAATGATGATTTAAAATTAATGGTTTGATTACTTAACTTAAATTTTGAATTTTTAATTACTATGTTATTTAAAGCAAATTTAACTTCGCTTGAATTATTATTAATTGAATCAGACACCCAAATTTCATAATTGTTTTTTCCATTTTTAAACTTTTTAATATTACAATTGGCGTTATCAATTAAAATTTTATTTATAGTATAATTTTTATTCCAAATATCTTTAACATTAAAGAATAAATTAATTTTTTCAGAATGGATTAATGTGTCGGGTTTAGTTTTAGAATTAACTTCGTAAACTAGGATATCAGCAAACTGTAAACTACAATATGGAAAAGTGCTTATAAAAGTTATATCTATATTTTCAGGCTTTACAAATACTTCGGTTTTTAAATGTGTATTAATTTCTTTTATTATGGCATTTTTTATATCATCTTGGTATAAAAAAATAAGGAGTAATAACGATAATAAAGTAAAAATTATTGAAACAATAAACCATGTAAAAAATTTAGCTAATTTTTTAGTAAATGATTTTTTAATTATTACTGGCTCAGTATCCACAAAGCTAATTTGATAAATATATAAATGCTAAAAATGAAAAATGAAACGTTATTTTAACAATGTTTTTTTAATTATACCGCTTTGATTTAATAACTAGCCCTATAATTAGAACCAAGTTTTCTTGGAGGCGGCATTACCATTGTAAAATTATAAGATAGCTTTGGGTTATTTTATAATAACAATTGGTTTTATCATGAAAAAGTGGTTTATAATTTAACAAATTTTCGTTTAAACCCATTTTAATTTTTTGTAACTTTATAGTTAATCAATTTAAAAAATTATGAAACGTAAACTTGGGATAATTACAGTATTGTTAAGTGTTTTTATTTTCTCTATTTCATTTATAGTTACTAATACTTTTCAGGAGTTACCATTAAATAGTGCATTGCCAATGCCTACTTATAAAATGAAAGACGTTTCGGGTAAAGAAATTAGTTTAAATGATGCTAAAATGGCAAAAGGTTTATTGGTAATTTTTAGCTGTAATACTTGTCCTTACGTTAAACTTAGCGAAAGTAGGATTAAGGATTTGAGTAATTTATGCGCTTCTCATCAAATTGGTTGTATTATTGTAAACAGTAACGAAGCACAACGTGCTGATGAAGATAGTTTTGATGAAATGGTAAAATATTACAATACTCAAGGCTTAAAATGTTATTATACGGTTGATCTAAAAAGTGAATTAGCCAATGCTTTTGGTGCAACAAGAACACCACAATGCTTTTTATTTAATGATAAAGGTTTAATTTATAAAGGTGCTATTGATGATAATGTTAAAGATCCGGCTGCTGTAAAAACACCTTACTTAAAAAGTGCAATTGAGTCTTTAAGTAAAGGCGCTGTTCCTGCCATGCAAGAAACTAAATCAATTGGTTGTACAATTAAACGAGTTGAGTAATTGTGTTTAAAAAAGATTTAGATCCTGAAGATTTTTACAAAAGTGCCGAAGGCTATATTGTTTTTACTGAAAAATATCACTTAAAAAGAGGTTATTGTTGTAAAAGTGGCTGTAAACATTGCCCTTACGGCTATAATAAAAAAACCAATAAGTTTGATTTACCTATTAAAAAAGAAAACTAATTTTTAATTATACCGCTTTGATTTAATAATTAGTCCTATTATCAGAATCAAGTTTTTTTGGTGGCGACATTACCATTTTAAACCCAAATTGTGCAGTAGAAATTCTATTCCGAACTAAAAGCCCTGCAAAATTTGAAGCTTTGCAACTTTTACTCATTCACCATAGAAGTACTATGCTTCATTCGTATAAGTTCAAATTTTATGGTGCTTTTATCTCTCATAACGAATCCTACTGTATAATTTGGGTTAAAATTAAAAAATAGTTTTGGACTATTTTTTAATTACAATTGGTATTATACAATTGATAAAATAATTGGCTCGCATTGTTATAATGCAACGTAGAAAACGTTCTCTCATGAAATACAGTTATAAATAATCCACCTACATTTTTAACTTTATCTTTTAACTGTAATAATTGTTTAATTGCTTTGTCGTGTTGAGTTGATTCATAAACTGTATAAGCACCATCCATAGCACAAAACGGCACTGCTAAAAGCTTTAAAGGCATATTTGTTTTAAAATCAAAATAATAAAATGGGTAACTCGTACCAGCTCTAAAACCAGCTTTACTTGCAAAGCCCATTGTAAAATCGGCTTGTATATTATTACTTTGTAACCAATTTGGTGTTGATTTAATATCAAACTTTAAATAATGCTGCCTGCTAATTTTAACTTCATTACCCGTTAACTCCTTAAATAAGTTTACTTCACGATTTAAAATCTCTTCATTTATTGAACTGTAGTAAGACGGATGTAAGCCTGTTAAAACTAATCTTGAAATTTTTTTTATATTTTCTTTAAAGGCTTTGTTTAAGGGATTTAAAGTTCTATCAAATGTATTGCCAGTATTTAATAAATAAAAAAATACAACATCGGTTTTAGAATTATTTAAATATTTAATTATTTGCTCATAAACATCAAATGGATCTTTAGTAATGTTTAAGCAAACACTTATTCTTTGTAAAATCAATTTAAATTTTAACTTAAATAAATCTTTAACTAAGCCGCCAAAATTTCTAACAAAACCTTTGTATTTATACGCATATAAATTATCTATATCAATTGTACTTATTTGTTTAAATGAGTTATTACATAAATTGCAATTGTATTTTTTTTCTATAATTTTTTTTAATTGCATTATCCACTCATCAACAATTGGTTCTAAATGGCAATTGTTTTTATAAAAGATACTACTTTTAATTTCAAAACGATTGTGATTATCAAAATCAGTATTTACCCACTCTTCATACCTACTAATGCAGGCAAATACGGCACTAAATAAATCAAAATTAAACTCAAAATTTATGTTTTCGTTTTTAAATAAAATAAATTTAGTTGTGTTTTCAATTTCAATATTTAATTTATTATTAATTGGGCAAGCATTGTTTAAAAATTCACTTTCGGGTATATTAATAGATGCATTAATGTAATTTAAACTGTAATTTATTTTAGGTCCTTTATAATTTTCAAAATCATTAATTGAAGTAATTAGTTTAAAATTACATTTTAATACATGATTAAATATAAATTGGCATGTATAATTTAACCTAATTGAATTATGTTTTGAATAAACATAAATAGTTTCGTTATTAATTAATTCTAAATTTAAAAGGCTATTTATGTTTAACTCTTTCAACTAAAGTTAATTGTTTCTAAACTTAATATAACTTATAGAGATTTTAGGCTGAAGTGTGGGATGTTCAGTACCAGCAAATACTGCACGTTCTATAAAATTATCTCTTGTATTTAAAATTAGTGGGTTAGGGTCTGTAACAACAAGCATAAATCCATAATTTTTTCGAGTACCATTTACAATTTGTTGAACATGTCTCATAATATTAAAAACATAACTATTTGTAGTTGCATCAAAATATCCACCATATCTATTTAAATCTCCATTAGTAGTTTGATCTACCAAATATGTTGTTTTTCCTAATGAATCTAAAGCTAATAAGGAAAGGCCTGAAGGAACTGCATATTGTTTTGTGCCTCCACTTGTTGCAAAACTTGGGTCTATTTTAAAAGCAATTTCAGCACGGTTTATTGATACTTTGTGCGAATCTGCTAAATTTTTTAATGAAGGAATTTTTATTTTTATTTTAGTAGATGCAAAACCTTTTATAAATAAATTAGTTTTAGGTGCAATTATTGAGTCTTTATTAAACAATTGTTTTATTAACAAAGAATTACCCCCACTTACTGCGCTATAAGAAGAAACATTAAAACGTGCAGCGGTTGAACCATAATATACAAATTTATAAGTGTTTATTAATGTATTTGTAGGCGAAGCTGGTCCATTAACATAACGCAAATAAAATCCACTTGTGGTATCTTCTAAATCAAATTTATAAATTATGCCTTCTAAATTAACAGGATTAATGTTTGAGCCAGAGGCTGTGATATAAAAGCCTTTAATTGTAGTTTGAAAATTATCATTACTTTGAACTAAAGTAGTATTAGTTAAAATTGAACTGGCATAAGTTGAATCTATTGGTATTCTTAAAACTTTACTATTATTTAAAAAAGACAATTTACCGGTATATTTACCAATTAATTTACTTTTGTTAACTAAAGAATCGCCTTTGTTTGAATAATATACAGTTGCATTATCTAATTTTGTATTTGTTTCAAATACAGAATACGTCATTTTAGTAGTTGTATCGCCTGTAAATTGAATATTATCTGCTTTTAAAATAATTTCACTCGAAATTAAAGTTGGGTTAGTTCCAATTATTGTATTTGTAACATTATCTTTAATGTTTGGGTTTAAATATAAATTAATATCTGTTCTACCAAAAGTAGGATCTTGATTTGCGCCTAAAAATTTATAACGTGTGTTGTATGAAGCAATACTTTCCGACTCAATAGTAAATGCATTTATTTTAAAAGTATCGGCAAATTCTGGAGTTAATCCATCTTCAATTGGTGTAACGCTAGTATCTAAAACTCTATTGTCTTTTTTACAATTAGTAAAAATCAAAATTAAAGCAACAAATTGTAAAATTATTTTGAATTGAATTTTTTTCATTAACAATTGGTAAAAATACTGATTTTAAAGTGTATGATTTGTATAAAAAATGATAAAAACAAAAAAAGCACTGTCTTTTAGTTTGACAATGCTTTTTATTAAATTAAATTATATTATGATAACACACTTTCTTCTTGTAAAATAGAATCATAAAATTCATTAAATGCATCTACATATTCTATTTCATTTTTATAGGCTAAAAATGGTTTACCTGTTTTTTTAATATGTTTTTCAATATCTGTATTTAATGTTTCATCACCTTGTATAATTGCATCTGCAAACTCAATGGCTTGTTTTTGCATATTAACATGGTTAGTTTCTTCTAAAATGTGTTTTAAATCTTTTTTATTAAAGCCATCAAACCCTAATTTATCTATAAATTTTTTATTTAAATTTTTTGGGTATTCATCATTATATACCGAAACTGCAATTTTAGATTCAGCAAATAAAGGCTCATCGGCATAATATTTTTTAATGTACATTGGTAATAATGAAGTAAACCAACCATGGCAATGTATAATATCTGGCTGCCAGCCTAATTTTTTTACTGTTTCAACAACGCCTCTAACAAAAAACATACAACGCTCATCATTATCGTCAAAATGTTTACCCGATGTTTTATCCGTTAAAGTGCTTTTACGGCTAAAATACTCCTCATTATCAATAAAATAAACTTGCATACGAGCACTTGGAATACTTGCAACCTTTATAATTAAGGGGTGATCTACATCATTAATTACTAAATTCATACCCGAAAGGCGAATTACTTCATGTAATTGATGGCGACGTTCGTTAATATTACCATATTTTGGCATAAAAGTTCTGATTTCTTTACCGCGCTCTTGAATACCTTGGGGTAAACGGCGAGAAATTTTTCCAATGTATGTTTCATCTAAATATGGTGTTATATCTTGTGAAACAAAAAGAACTTTGGCTTTCTTCATAAATAGCTCCTAAAATGTAAATACAAAAGTAATAAAAAAAAAGCCATATTTCAAAGAAAAATCTGCTTTATTTTTAATTTAATAGCTAAAAAATGATAATTTACCGTAATTTTTATTGCATTAGCCCCTAATTTTACAATTCATTTAATTTAATATTTTTGCGCTCTGTGAAAATTGCAAAAACTGTTTTAGAGTTAAACGCTCTACTTAATCAATTAAATTTAAATTCAAGCATTGGATTTGTTCCAACAATGGGTGCTTTACATCAAGGCCATATCTCTTTAATTAACGAAAGTAAAAATCAATGCCAATTTACGGTTTGTAGTATTTTTGTTAATCCAACTCAGTTTAACGATAAAAAAGATTTAGAACGCTACCCAAGAAACGAAGAAAAAGATTTAATACTACTTAATGAAGCAAAATGCGATTTGGTTTTTTTACCTTCTGTTAATGAAATGTACCCCGAACCTGATAATAGGGTTTTTGATTTTGGAACTTTAGATAAAGTTTTAGATGGAGAAGCACGACCAGGTCATTTTAATGGCGTTGCTCAAATTGTAAGCAAACTTTTTGATAGTGTAAAACCTACTAAAGCTTTTTTTGGACTTAAAGATTACCAACAAGTTTTAATTATTAAAAATTTAGTAAAACAATTAAACCTAAATGTTGAAATTATTGCGTGTCCAATTTTAAGAGAAAAAGACGGTTTAGCCATGAGCTCAAGAAATTCATTATTAACTACTTCAGAAAGAAAATTGGCTTCTTTAATTCCTCAATTAATGTCTTCTATCCCTTCTCTTAAAAAAGCAGGTTATTCCTTTAACAGAATTTTATTACATTTTGAAAATAAATTTTCAACACAAGATTATAAGTTAGATTATTTAAAATTAGCTAATGCTCAAACGCTTCAAATAGAAGATGAATTTAATGATGAACATCAACAAATTGTTTTAATCGCCTGTTTTGTGGGAAAAATTAGATTAATTGATAATATTATTATTTAATTTTTAACAGTTTTGTTAAATTGGACAATTTGTTCCAATTTAATTTGGAATAATCAGTCCTAATAACTACTTTTATACCATTATGCCAAAAACAAAAAAATTTGATAAAACAGAAGTGCTCTCAGCTGCTGCAACTCTTTTTCAACAAAAAGGTTACAATGGCACTTCAATGGAAGAAGTTTTAAAAGCTACAGGTTTAAGCAGAAGTAGTTTATACGATACTTTTGGAGATAAACATAATTTATATATAGAATCATTAGAGTTTTATCAAAAAAATAGTTTAAGTCATTCCGAAAAAATAGAAGAAAAACCAATTAATGGTTTACAAAAAATTGATTATTTGTTTAAAAATGTAGTTAATCATTTAATTGCCTATCCTAATGATAATGGTTGCTTATTAGTAAATGCTGCTGCCGAAATGAGTAAACAGTGCTTTAAAACACAACAAGTAATTTGTAATAATAAAGACGAGGTACAAGATTTATTAACCAATTGGTTAAATGATGCTCAAGACAGTAAAGTTTTAAAACTAACTAAACCTACAAAAAATTACTCACAGTTTTTATACAATACACTTTTAGGTTTAAGGGTAATGAGCCAAAGTGGTGCATCAAAACAAGAATTAAACAATATTATAAAAGTAACGATAGACTCTTTAAATTAATGTCCTTTGTAGATACGCACACACACTTATACGCAAGTGAATTTGATGCAGACCGCACACAACTAATTGATAAAGCTTTAAAAAATAACATTACTAAGTTTTATTTACCTAATGTTGATTCAAGTAGCATTGAAGGTATGTTAGATTTAGAAAAACAATTTCCTGAAAACTGTTTTGCATTAATGGGGCTACACCCTTGCAGTGTTAACGAAAATTATTTAGCCGAACTTAAAATAGTAGAAGATTGGTTAAAAAAAAGAAAATTTGTTGGTATTGGCGAAATTGGAATTGATTTGTATTGGGACAAAACTTTTTTTGAACAACAAAAAATTGCATTTACAAAACAAATAAATTGGGCCTTAGAGTTTAACTATCCAATTGTAATACATTGCCGCAATGCCTTTAATGAAATTTATGAAGTGCTAACACAATTTAAAAAATTACCAAACGGCATTTTTCATTGTTTTAGTGGAACTGTTGATGAAGCCAATAAAATTATTAATACAACACCTTTTAAAATAGGTATAGGAGGTGTAGTTACATTTAAAAATAGTGGTTTAGATAAAGTTGTAAACGAAATAGATTTAAAGCATATAGTTATTGAAACAGATGCGCCATACCTTGCACCAGTACCATTTAGAGGTAAACGAAACGAACCCGTTTATTTATTAGAAGTAGCAAAAAAAATAGCTGAAATAAAAAATATTTCGATAATGGAACTTGCCGAAATAACAACCCAAAACGCAAATCAAGTTTTTCAAAATTAATTAGTATATGAAATACCTTAACTATCAATTTACCGTTTTACCTCCCGAACCAGGAAGTGAAATATTAATGGCTTTGTTAGCTGACGAAGGTTTTGAAAGTTTTGATGCTAATGAAAATGGTTTTGATGCTTTTATTACCGAGCAAAATGAAAAAAATATTAATCTTAATAATTTAAGTTTTAATGATTTTACTTTTTCGTATAAAGTAAAAACAATTGAACCAACAAATTGGAACAGCGAGTGGGAAAAAAATTTTGAACCAGTAATAATTGATAATTTATTGGCAATACACGCTAACTTTCATCAACCAATAAAAAATGTAAAATTTAATATTGAGATTACCCCTAAAATGAGTTTTGGCACTGGGCATCACCAAACAACACGTTTAGTTTCAAAACAACTTTTTGAATTAGATGTAAATAATAAAACAGTTTTAGATATGGGCTGTGGAACCGGAATTTTAGCAATATTAGCCGAATTTTTAGGCGCAAAAAAAATACTAGGTATTGATATTGATGAATGGAGCGTTGAAAATAGTATTGAAAATGTAAACATTAATAATTGTAAAAATATTTCTATTAAAAAAGGTGATGTTCAAGATTTAGAAAACGAAAATAATTTTGATATTATTTTAGCCAACATTAATAAAAATATTTTAAAAAAACATTTGCCTCACTACTCAACAAAACTAAATAAAACTGGTAAATTAATTTTAAGTGGCTTCTTTAGTACCGATGTTAATGAATTAATTGAACTTGCTACTCAACACAATCTTACTAAAGTACTCGTTAATACCGATAACGAATGGGCAATGATTTTATTACAAAAAAATAAGTATATAAGTTAAAGAAAAAATTACAATTAACATTAACAAGCACTTATCAACATTTGAACTTTTCTAAAAAGTTAATTACTCGTTTTTTTTGTTCATAACAGCGTTTTTCCAAGTAAAGCAAGTGTTGTATTTTACAATGTTAAACATCAACACAAATAAATGGCCTTACAAGTAAATGTAAATGATATTTTAA
>CAZAPH010000030.1:0-26128 GCA_964487105.1 uncultured Akkermansia sp. | reverse complement strand
GAGGATAAGAGAATTGTGTTTTTGAATTAATAATGCCCGTTAAAATTAATTGTAGAATTCCACATGTTGTTTGGAGTGAAACTTACTGTACAAATTGTTTTCTTTTTAATAATATAAAAGGTAACCCTGAATTTTATTACGTTCATTCTTATTACATGAATTGTAAAAATAATGAAAACGTTATCGCTACTTTTAATCATGGTGGTGTGTTTACATCAGCTGTTTCAAAAGAAAATATTATTGGATGTCAATTTCACCCCGAAAAAAGTCAAGAACACGGCTTAACACTTTTAAACAATTTTATTCATCACAATTTTAATGGTTAAACGGCGCATAATACCTAAGCTACTTTTAAAATCATTACAATTAGGTAATTTTAAAAAATTAGCGCTTGTAACAACTGTACAATATTCAAAACATATTAATGCAGGAGATCCCGTTTCACAAGCAAAAATTTACGAAGCTCAATCAGCCGACGAATTAATTTTTTTAAACATCGATTACGAAAATCAAGATAGGAAATTAGTTGTTGAAATGCTTAAAAAAGTTAGCGAAGAAATTTTTATGCCAATAACATTTGGTGGAGGCGTAAAAACAGTTGATGATTTTAGGTTATTATTAAATAGTGGCGCAGATAAAGTTTCTATAAACTCTGAGGCAATAAATAATCCAAGTTTTATTACAGAAAGTTCAAAAAAATATGGCGCACAATGTGTTGTTGTTAGTATAGATTACAAAAATACTGAAGAAGGAAATAGAGTTTATATTAATAATGGAACAACAAAAACAAACTGGGAGCCGGTTGAATGGGCAATTGAATGTCAAAAATTAGGTGCTGGCGAAATTTTAATCACCAACATTAATCGAGATGGAATAAATGAAGGATTAGATACAACAATAATTAATCAATTAAGTAAAAATATAAACATTCCTATTATTGCATCGGGCGGTTGTGGTTTGGCAAAACATTTTATTGATGGCTTTAATGCAGGGGCTGATGCTGTGAGTGCAGGTACATTTTTTTGTTTTAAAGACCAAAGTCCTATACAAACACGTTCACACATTGCAAATTCTGGAATTCCTATTCGTTTACATAAATGAAATTAGAAGGTAAAACTATTTATTTACGACCAATTAAAATTGAAGATGCAAATTCAACTTATGTAAATTGGTTAAATGATAAAGAAATTAATCAATATTTAGAAAGCAGATTTGTTTTAGCAACAACTGAAAACGTAAAAAAATTTATTGAAAACATTATCCAAACTACAGACACGTTTTTTTTTGCAATTATTGATAAAATCACAAATGAACATATTGGTAACATTAAATTAGGTCCCGTAAATACTTATCATAAAAGAGGCGATATTGGTTTGTTAATAGGAAATAAAAAATATTGGGGAAAGGGTATAGGAACGGAAGCTATAGCTTTAATTTCAGATTTTGCATTTAATAATTTAAACTTAGATAAAATTATGGCAGGTTGTTATGCGAATAACATCGGCTCATTTAAGGCATTTATTAAATGTGGTTTTGTTGAAGAAGGGTTATTTAAACATCACTGTATTTCAGCAACAGGTGAAAAAGTTGATGTATTTATGTTAGCAAAATATAATTCAAAAATTGAACTCTATTAATTCAAAAATAATTTTAGGCACAGTACAGTTTGGTTTAAATTATGGCATTAACAACCAAAATGGGAAACCAACTCAAGAGGAAGTTAACAAAATACTCAACTTTGCAAGTGAGCATGGCATAGATAAAATAGACACAGCCAACGCTTATGGTGATTCAGAAAAAGTATTAGGAAATTATATTAATCAAAATAAAAAAAAATTCAAAGTATTATCAAAATTTAATACCACAGAAAATGTAAATACTATTTTAGAAGAAACTCTTCAGCGTTTAAATACATCAAAATTATTTTGTTTTTCTTTTCACAACTATAAATTTTTTAAAGAAAATAATTCAAATACTTTTAAACAGTTAATTAATTTAAAATCAAAAGGAGTAATTGAAAATATTGGAATTTCTTTATACACTAATCAAGAACTTAAAGAAGCAATAGCATTAGATTATATCGACATTATACAGGTTCCTTTTAATATATTAGACAACGATAAAGAAAAGCAAGATCTTTTTATTGAAGCTAAGAATAAAAACAAAAGTATTCATGTTCGTTCTGTTTTTTTACAAGGATTATTTTTAAAAAATCCAGAAACTTTATCGGGAAAATTAACCGAATTAAAAAAGGAATTAGTATTATTTAATAATATAGCAAATGAAAATAATATTTCAATTGAATCTATGGCTTTGAGTTACGTAATGTCTAAAACATCAATTAATAATGTTTTAATTGGAGTTGATAATTTACAACAATTAAAAAATAATTTAAACTCAATTATTAAATTAGATATAGAATTAATAAAAAAAATTGAAACTATTAAAGTAATAAATAAAATTTTACTCAACCCTTCAAATTGGTGATGCAAAATAATTGTAAAATAATTGCAATAACACAAGCGCGGTCTAATTCAACTAGATTACCAAATAAAGTAAAATTATTAATTAATGAATTGCCTTTATTAACTTACCATTTACAAAGAGCTAAACAATCTAAATTAATAAATGATTTATGTGTTGCTACTACCACTTCTAATGAAGATAAAGCTATAGTTGAAATTGCAAAACAAAATAATTGTTTATATTTTCAGGGAAGTGAAGATGATGTTTTAGAAAGATATTATCAAGCAGCACTAAAATTTTCAGCAAATATTATAGTAAGAATAACTTCAGATTGTCCGTTAATTGATCCAAAAATAATAGATTTAGTTATTACTAATTTTTTAAATTCAAATTACGATTATTATTCAAATGTTATACCTTCTACATTTCCTGATGGGATTGATGTGGAGATATTCAAATTTAGTGCGCTTGAAAAAGCATATAAAGATGCTACCTTAAAATCTGAGAGGGAACATGTTACACCATATATATGGAAAAATAGTACTTTGAAAAATTCAAGTTTATTTGTAGGAGGAAATTTGTTGAATGAAAAAAATTATTCTAATGTTAGACTAACAGTAGATACTAAAGAAGATTTTGAGTTAATTGAATTGCTAATAAATAAATTAGGAATTGACAAGACTTGGCAAGAATATGCCAATTATGTTATTGATAATAAAATAAACATAAATACTATGTATAATCGTAACGAAGGTTACACTAAATCTTTAAAAAATGATTAATAATTTTAAAAATTCAGATTTATATAGAAAAAAAATTCACAATTTAATTCCTGGTGGAGCGCACACTTATTCAAAAGGAGATGACCAATTTCCTTTATTGTCTCCTGCTGCAATTTCTCATGGCAAAGGTGGCCATATTTTTGACATTGATGGAAATAAATTTTTAGATTGTTCAATGGGTTTAACTTCTGTTAGTTTAGGGCATGCTTACGAACCAGTAATTGCACGCGTTAAACAAGAATTAGATAAAGGTGTAAACTTTATGCGTCCTTCATACATTGAGGCTGAAATGGCAGAAAAATTTTTATCATTAGTGCCACAACACGACATGATAAAATTTGCTAAAAATGGATCAATAGTTACTACTGCAGCTGTTAAATTAGCTCGAGCTTATACAGGAAAAAAATTAGTTGCATTTCCATCAGACAATCCATTTTATAGTTACGACGATTGGTTTATAGGAAAAACAGCATGTGATTTTGGAATTCCAGAAGAAATATCTGCTTTATCAGTAACTTTTAAATCATGCGACATTGATTCATTAAAACAGCTTTTTGAAAAATATCCAAATCAAATTGCTTGTGTAATAACCGAACCTGAAAGAAGTTCAGATGTAGATGAATATGGTAATCAAAAAAACGCAAAACTATTTTTAGAAGAAGCAATAAAATTAACGCACCAAAACAATGCATTGTTTATTATTGATGAAATGATAACTGGATTTAAAACAGATTTCCCTGGATCAATAAAGAAATTTAATATAAAACCAGACATGGCAACCTGGGGCAAAGGAATAGCAAACGGTTTCTCTTTTTGTGCATTAACGGGAACAAAGGAGATTATGGAATTAGGAGGGATAAGAAACAAAGGAAAAGAAAAATTATTTTTAGTTTCAACAACTCATGGTGGCGAAACAAATAGTATTGCCGCTGGCATAGCAACTATTGATGTGTTTCAAAAAGAAAATGTGATTCAAAAAAATCAAAATTTAGGAAATTATTTTATTAAAAAAATAACAGAAGTAATTGCCAATCATAAATTAGAAAATGAAATAATATTTTACAAGTCAAATTGGATGCCAATACTCTCGTTTAAAAACCATAAAAACGAAGTTTGTAATGGTATGCGAACGTATATATTACAACAATTAATTAAAAAAGGTGTATTGTGCCAAGGCATGTTTATTCCATGCTTTAGTCATACCGAAAACGATATTGATTGGTTTAGAGATGCGTTAAATTTTGCATTACAAAATTACATTTCAATTTCAGAAGAAGGTTTTGAAAAATATTTAGTTGGAGAACCAACAAAACCTGTTTTTAGAAAATATTTATAATGCAAACCATAGTGTTTAGAGGTGATGGCAATGAAAACATTGGCTTAGGCCATATTTCTCGATTAACATCTTGTGCAAGTTTTTTAAAAAATGATTTCAAATGCATTTTAATTACAAAAAATAATAACTCAACAATTACAACTTTAGCTGAAAAATTTTTCGATCAGATTGTAGAATTAGATAATAATTCGAACATAGATGAAGAAATAAATATAATTTTAAAATATAGTAATTATGTTGTTGCTGATGGATATCATTTTGATTCGGCATATCAAAAACAATTAAAAAGTAGTATTAAAAAATTATTTTATATAGATGATTTAATTTTACCTGGTTATTATGCAGACGTAATTATTAACCATGCACCAAATATAAAAAGTACCGACTATAAAAGTAATTACATTAAAGAATATTGTTTAGGTTTAAATTATTTAATGCTTCGCCCTGAGTTTTTTGAAAAGAATAATTCTACATCAACAAAAAATAAAATATTAATTTCATTTGGTGGAGCAGACCCTGAAAATTATTCACAATATGCTTTAAATTGTATTTTAAGTTTAAAAAATAATACAGTTGAAATAATTAAAGGCGGATTAAATAAAAATAAGATAGAAGTATTAGATAATAAAAATTTTAAAGTAACAAACCATTTATCTACAAAAGAGCTTATTGAAAAAATTAAAGAATCAAAATTTGTAATTACGTCAGCGAGTACAATAGCATACGAAGTATGTAAGTTAAATACGCCTTTATTTATAATTAAAACGGCCGACAATCAAAATAATATTGCACAAGGTCTTTCCGAAAACGGTTGTGCAATACTGTTAAGTGGCACAAATAAAGTAGCCGATGAAAAATTAATTTTAAACAATTTAAAAGAAAATAATTTAAAAGAAATACAAAAAAAACAAAGCATTTACTTTAATGTTGACACAAAAAATAATTTTATAACTGTTTTTAAAAAACATTGTGTTTAAAGTAATTATTTACTCATACTATTATTATTTTGTAAAATATAATTTAATTAAAATAAACATAATTAAACAAGATACGCTAAACTATATAGTTTATCATTCATTATATAATAATGTCTCTTACCGTTTACCTCAAAATTCAGCAAAAGATTTTTTAATTGTATTAAAGCAATACAAGAGACTATTTTTATTATTATGGAAAAAACACGAACAATTTACAAATGAAGAAAATAAAAGCAATAGTATTATAATAGATGCAGATTCAAGCTCATTTGAAACAAGAAAAGAATATTTAAGTATATTTTTTAAAAACAACTATTTTACTTCAGCTTCTAATAATAATATAAATGACGTAAGTTATTCAATAAAAATAATATTACAACTTATATTAACAATACAACTACCTTTTTCATTTTTATTTTCAATTTTTCAAAAAAATAAAAGAATTTCAGGATTAAAAATTGTTCAATTTACAGAATGTATTGTTGCTTTATCAAAATGCAAAAAAAACAACATTAAAAAAGCATATTATTTTTGTTTATTTGAACCAAACTCAAACTTAAATTCCTACATATTACAAAAATTTAATATCAATGTTCATTTTATTACTAGTGAAGTTCCATTAAGGTTTGGTAACACTAAAATGTACGCAAACACAATTCATTTTTGCTTTGCCTACCAATTAAATGAATTAGAACATTATAAGAAAACAATAATTGCACAAAATTTTAATTTATTAATACCTGAAACTTGTTATAAAAATATAGAATATTACAAGCAACAAAATTTATTTGAAACTCCCAAAAACACAATTGGATTTATTTCAAGCGGGATGTGGTTACGTAAAATATTAGGCGATGCCGACTCAGGATTAAATGAATTAGAAAATGAAAAAATAATTTTGCAATGGCTATTAGAATATGTAAGTAACAATGCAGATGTTACTCTAATAGTTTATTTACATCCTTTAGAAAGGAACATAATTCATTTTGAAAAAACAAAAGAGCATTATTTTACATTATTTGGAAACAAAATTGATTTTGCACCTTTAAACATTCCATCTTCAAAAGGATTTCATTATACTGATATTTGTGTTTCATTATATTCAACATTAATTTATGAAAGATTATTTATGGGGTTTAAATCAATATTAGTACCTCTTGGAATTTCTGAATTTCCTTTAAAAAATTCGATACTCGACAAAACTTCAGCAAAAACAAAAAATGAATTATATAATTTACTAAATAAATTTTTAAAAATAACTACTGAAGATTATTTAAATACAATTGGTCTTTCAGATTATACATATAAATCTATTTTAAAGAACATTGCTTAGTTTTAAAATTATAACAAAAGAAAATTTAGAAATTCAAATTGAAAATTATAAACAATTAATTTTAAATTGGGAATATTGCAATTGGAACAGTGAAAATTTCTTATATGAGTTACCCAACAAATGGCGCTTTTCATTTTCAATTCATAATGAAAATGACAAGCTAATTGGTTTTTGTTTTGCTTCAAATAAAATTCAAGATGTTTATTACATTCATTTATTATTTGTAAGTAATCATCTCAGAGGAGCCGGAATAGGTGGGGAAATTATTAAAAATGCAATTAAAATTGCCAAAGAAAATAAAATTAATAAAATTGAATTACGTTGTCCTGAATCTAATGTTAATGCATTAAAATTTTATCAAAAAAATAATTTTAAAATTATTTCTGTTTTAAACGATGAAACCAGTGGTAATGAAAAAGATAATTATTTACAATTAGTATTTTAAAATGAATAACTCCTATATAATTGCTGAGATAGGCAACAATCATAATGGTAAAATTAAAAAAGCTAAATTATTAATAGATGCATGTGCAAATGCAAAAGTTAATGCTGTTAAATTTCAAACTTTTAGAGGTATTGATATAGTAAGTCCTAAAGTTAAAGCAAATGAATATAAAGGTTGGGATGTAAAAGGCTTAGAGTTCTGGCATCAGTTTTTAGATACAATTGCCTTACCTTTAGATCAACATCAAGAAATAATAAATTACACTTTAAGTAAAAAATTAGATTTTATAACTACTCCTACTTCGCCTTACATTGTTGATTTTTTGGAAAAATTAAAAGGCATAAAAGCTTATAAAATTGCTTCTATGGATTTAACAAATGTATCGCTTTTAAAGGCTGTAGCTAAAACAAAAAAGAAAATTATTATGTCAACTGGAATGGGTGATATTAATGAAATTAAAAATGCTGTAAAATATTTTAAAAACCACGATTTATCAATTTTACATTGTGTAAGTGATTATCCATTAGATCCGGATAAAGCATTTTTAAATAACATTAAAATATTGAAAGAAACTTTTCCAAAATATAAAATAGGTTTTTCTGATCATTCATTAGGACACGAATTGTGCATAGCGGCAAGATGCTTAAATGCAACAATATTTGAAAAACATATAACTCTTGATAGAAATGACAAAGAACCTGCGGAACATCATTTTTCGATGGAACCAAATGAATTTAAAGAATTGGTTAATTGGATAAAATCTATAGATGTCAATTTAAAAAATAGTACTTTTAGTAGAAGCAAAACCGAAATAGTAAACAAATTAAAATACAGAAGAAGTTATCATTTTAATAATAATTTTAAAAAAGGTAAAATTATCAATTGGAACGATTTAACATTTGTTAGACCGGGGGATGGCATTGATAATAATGAAATAAATAAAATTATTGGAAAAACTTTAAATAAAAACGTTAAAGCTTTCGAACCTTGTAAATTAAACTTATTTAATTGATTTTAGACGATTATATTTACGATTCACAATTTCAATTTCTAGATAAAAATTTAGAGTTAGAAAGTGAATTTAACGATACTGTATTAAGAAATATAAAAAAAATAGAATTTCAAAACGAATATGCTTTTATAAAAATTGAAAATTGGGATTCAGAAAAATTAAGTAAAAAAATAATTAGATTAGTTTGGTTAAGTAATAGTAAAAATAAATTATTTTACGATTTTATATATAATGAGTTTTCTAATTACGATTGTGTGTATGTTAGATTAAACCAAAATCACACATTTATAAATTATTTAAAAGAAAATAAAAATGTAAATTTTACTAATAAACTAACTCAACATGTGGATTTAAGTCATTATCCAAAAACAAATGAATCTGTATTAAAAATAGAAAAATTAACAAGTCAAAACTTATCAATTGTTAATCAAATTAAAGAATTAGCCAGCAATTCATTTAAATACAATCGTTTTGTAGGTGATAAAAATTTTTCTCAAAATTTTATTAATAATGTTTACTCCAGTTGGGTTAGCAATGAAATTGAAAACAATGAAACAGATATTTATTATATAAATGAAAATAATATATTGAATGCATTTTTATTATATAAAAAAAACATTTCTCCATTAAAAACTATTAAAGTTGGCTTTATTGGATTAATTGCAACACAACATAATTCAAAAAATAAGAATTATGCAAGTTTATTATTAAATTATGCATTTAAAAAAGCAATTACAGAAAACACAAATTATGTAATTGCAAATACAGAGTCTAGAAATACAAGCGCGCTAAATTTTTTTAAAAAAAATAATTTTAAAGTTACTTCAACTTTATTTGAAAGTAATATATGGGTAAATAAAAATTTATAAAATGGAACAATTTAAAAATAAAAAAATAATGTTAGTTGTAGCACATCCTGACGATGAATTATTAGGACTTGGCGCAACAATGAATAAACTAATAAAAGAATACAACTGTAAAATTAAAGTTGTTATCTTAGGAGAGGGGATTACATCTCGTTCAACTAATAGAGATGTAAATGCATGGAAAAAAGAACTTGCAATTCATAAAAAAAATATTCAATTAGCTGCAAAAGCAATAGGATATCACCAGGTAAAAACATACGATTTTCCTGACAATAGATTTGACTCAGTTGCTTTGTTAGATATAGTTAAAGTTATTGAGGCAGAGAAAAAAGATTTTCAACCAGAAATTATTTTTACACATCATGGAGGGGATACAAATATTGACCACAGACAAACGTTTGATGCCGTTATTACTGCCACACGACCAGTTGAAAACGAAATAGTTAATACAATAATAACTTTTGAAACACCATCATCTACAGAGTGGCAAGCCGCAAATTATCCTAATTATTTTAAACCAAACTTATTTATCGAAGTTTCTAAAAAAAATATTGATGCAAAGATTAAAGGAATGGAAAGTTATGAATTTGAAAAAAGAAGTTTTCCTCATCCAAGATCGCCGGAAGCATTAGAAATACAATGTAAAAGAAATGGAGTTATCGTTGGGAAAAAATTTGCTGAAGCATTTATGATTATTAGACAAATACTTAAATGAAAATCTTATCAGCACATCAACCAGCATATTTACCTTGGTTAGGGTATTTACATAAAATTGCCTTGGCTGATGAGTTTATTATTTTAGACAATGTACAATTTGAAAAAAATAGTTTTATAAATAGGAATAAAATTAAAACTGCTAATGGAAGTATTTTTTTAACTATACCAATTGAAATGAAAGGCCATATAAATAAAACAATTTTTGAAATGAAAATTGATGAAAAAACAAATTGGCGAAAAAAGCATTGGGATTCAATATATTTCTCTTATAAAAAAGCAGATTATTTTAATGAAAGTTCAGACTTTTTTGAAAATTATTATAAACAAATGCTTACAAGTTCATTTGTTGAATTTAATAACGGCATTACTCAATTTATATTGAAAAATTTAGGAATAAATACTCCCATTAAATTACAAAGTAACATAAATATTAACTCATCTAAACAAGATTTAATAATTGATTTGTGTAAAGAAACAAATGCAAGTGCATTTTTTTTTGGAGCCCAAGGCGTTAATTATGTTGATGAAAATATTTTTAAGAAAAATAATATTTCATGTTTTTTCCAAAACTACAACCATCCTAAATATAAACAATTATGGGGTAGTTTTGAACCTTATCAATCTATATTAGATGTTATTTTTAATATTGGATTTAATAACACAAAATCAATATTGTTTGATAATAATATAAAACAGTTAAACAGTTAATTAATTATATGTGAAATTTTTACTTATTTAAAAAAATAATTGGATTAATAATTACCGTATTGCTTATTTATTCGTCTAATTCGACAAAAATTTAGCAGAAATTATCGTTTTAAAATTTAAAATTAAAATAACTTTGCTTTCATGTGTGGTATATTTGCTCATATAAAAAATAGTTCTTTAACACATCAAAATTTAGTTGATGCTTTAACTGCACTTAATTCTATTAATCATCGTGGACCAGATGGAGATGGTTTAATTTTAATTAA
Organism: uncultured Akkermansia sp.; assembly: GCA_964487105.1. GTDB lineage: Bacteria > Bacteroidota > Bacteroidia > B-17B0 > Aurantibacillaceae > Aurantibacillus. The sequence goes on along the minus strand of CAZAPH010000030.1, from coordinate 15,220 downwards.
CTCTACTACTAATGCAATTCAATTTGTAAACAGTAGTAAATGCCCGAGTTTTATAAATGCTAAAAACATAAATGATGTAACTGTTTCTGATTATAATATAATTTTAGGACATAAACGTTTAAGTATTTTTGATTTGTCAGATAATGGCTTTCAACCAATGATTTGCAAACAAACGGGAAATATTATTGTTTTTAATGGTGAAATTTATAATTGGAAACAAATTAAAGAAGATTTAATTAAAACTAATTATCATTTCACTTCTGAAACTGATACAGAAGTTATTTTAGCTGCATATAAAACTTGGGGAGAAAAATGTGTTGAACGATTTAATGGTATGTGGGCATTTGTAATTTATGATAAAATAAAAAAAAGTTGTTTTATTTCAAGAGATAGATTTGGTGTAAAACCTTTATTTTATGCACAAAATAATTCGGAAATACTTTTAGCTAGTGAAGTAAAACAATATTTACATATTAAAAATATATTAGGAGAGTACAATATTAATATAATGAAATTTTATTTGGAAGAAAGTATTATTTGCTTTAATAATGATACTTTTTTTACAAATTTATTTAGGTTCCCTGTTTCATCTTATTGTATAATTTCTAATTCAAATAAACAATTAAATTTTACTAAATATTATAGTTTAAGTACTGCAAAACAAAATTTATCTAATGATGATGCTATAGCAGAATTTAGATTTTTATTAAATGATGCCGTAAAACTTAGACTTGCTGCTGATGTACCTGTTGGCATTGCAATTTCGGGCGGATTAGATTCGTCTTCAATATTAGCATTTGCTTATAATCAATTAAAAGAGGTTGGTAAATCTAACTTTTTAAATACATTTTCTGTTGCGGATAGAGGTGAAGCTGGAGATGAATCCCAATATATAGAAGAATTAATTAAAGGGTATAATTGTAAAAATAATTTTATATCAATTTTAGATAAATTTAGTACTAATGATTTACGTGAACATTTATTCATGCATGATTACCCTGCGGTAAGCTCATCCTTTTATGCTGATTATTGTTTGTCTAAACTTGTTAAATCTACTAATACTACGGTTATTTTAAATGGTCAGGGAGCAGACGAAGTTTTTGCAGGTTATCACCATCATTTTTATAAATATGCGGCTAATTTATTAGCCAATTTAAAATATAAATTATATAAAGAGGAGCTTAACGCATTTGTTACTGTTAAAGGTTTAAATAAAAGTAAAGTATCAAAAGCAATTAGCGCTGAAGTAAAACATTGGATAAAATCTAGAGTAGGTAAAGCGCATAAAAATTTTTATGATGTTAAAAGTAGATGGTTAAATTCAAAAAATTTAAGTGATCAGTTGTTTATTGATTTGTTTGAATATACAATACCAAATTATTTAGCTAGTAATGATAGAAACACAATGGCGTTTTCAATAGAATCTAGACATCCGTTTATGGATTATAGATTAATTGATTTTGGATTTAAATTAAAAGATAATTTAAAAATTAAAAATGGCTATCAAAAACACATAATTCGTGAAGCCATGTTTGAGTTACCTGATAGTATAAGGTGGCGAAAAGATAAAATGGGTTTTACAACCCCAGAAGCTAAAGTTTTAAAAACGTTACAAAATGAAAATAATGTAAATAAATCTATTTTAAAAGATTATGGTATTGATTTTAAAGAAGATTATAAACATTATAGTTTAGCTATTTGGTTTGAAAAATACAAACCTATTTAATTAAGAATTAACAAATTACTTTTATTGAAAAGTTTACTAATTATTAATTATGCCTTTCCCCCAAACGAAGGAGTGGGAGGGCGTCGTTGGGCAAAATTTTCAAAATATTTAGCAAAACAAAAAGTTAATATAGTTGTAATAAATGCAAAAAAACAAAACAACAAAATCTCAAATTGGAATAGTGATGTAAAAAATATTAATGTAACTTCTTTAAAAACTTCATTCCCTAATATTTTACAAATTACACCTAAAACAATTTTTCAAAAAATAATTTACCGCCTTGCAGTTTTATACTGTAAAATAAAGGTTAAAGGAAATTATTTTGATTACTCTTCATTTTGGAAAAAAAATTTATTAAAAACTACCGAAGAGTTAATTTTAAAAAATAATATTAAAAATGTTATTGTAAGTTGTGCGCCATTTAAAATGGCTTTTTTTGTAATACAATTAAAGAAAAAATTCCCAAATACTCAATTTATTGTTGATTTTAGAGACCCATGGGTTAACAATAAAACGTCTTATGGATTATATAACATGCATTATAGCAGAATAGAGCATGAAAAATTAATGGAAAAACATGTAGTTTTAAACTACGACAAAATATTTGTTGTTGCCAAAGAAATGGCTAGTTATTTTTACGAAACCTATAAACTCTCCGATAAAATTAAAGTTATTTCAAATGGTTTTGATAAAAATGATTACAGCAATTTAAATAATACTGAAATAACAATTAATGATAAAATAGAAATTATTTTTGCAGGTACTTTTTATGGTAAAGCAAAATATATACTTAATAATTTAGTTAATGTTTTAAAAAATAATAACGAATTAAGTTTAAAAATTAGTTTTAATTTTTATGGTGATATGCCAAATGATTGCTTAGAATTGATAAAGTTTATACCAAATTGTTGTAAATATCATGGAGTAATAGCTTTAGAAAATACTTTCGATAAAATAACTAAACATAATTTCGCTGCTTTATTTTTAACTGATGATCTTACTTATTCAATTAGCACAAAATTTTTCGAATATTTAATGTTAAAAAAACCAATTTTAGTATTTTCTAAACCTGGTAATACAGCTAATTTTATAGTTAATGAAAATTTAGGATTTGCAATATCTGTTGATAATATGGAGAATGATTTAGTACATTTTATTAAAAATGCTAAGCAATTTAAACTAAATAACAATATAGATCATTTATTAAATAAGTATAATGTTGAAAATATTACTCAAGAAATTGAGCAAGAATTAATTTAATGACTTTAAAAGTTGAACCCTTAGTAACAATTATTGTTCCATCTTTTAATAAAGGAATGTATATTGCAGATACAATTGAGTCTGTTATTCAACAAACATATATTAATTGGGAATTACTTATTATTGAAGATGGTTCTACTGACAATTCAGTTCAACTAATTTCAAAATATTTAGAGTTAGATAAAAGAATTTGTTTAATAAATTCAAAACAAAATAAGGGAGCAAACGTTTGTAGAAATATTGGTATTAATGCTGCTAAAGGTGAATATTTAATTTTTTTAGATGCTGACGATATTTTAAGTATTGATTGTTTAACCAATCGTATAAAAACGATTACTCAATACCCAGAATTAGATTTTACAGTTCATACGTTACAAATATTTAATAAAAAAATTGGCGATAACGATTTTAAATGGCTACCAAAAGTAAAAAATCCATTAAATAAATTCCTTTCACATCAATTGCCTTGGCAAACCATGCAGCCAATATGGAAATTAAAATTTGTTTTAAAAATAAACGGGTTTGATGAATCTTTCCAACGCTTACAAGATGTTGAGTTTCACACTAGAGTATTATTGCAACCAAATATAAATTATTTACTCATTAACGATTCGCCAGATTGTTTTTTAAGAATTGATAATGCTAGAAAAAACTTTGATGAATTTAATTTTTTATGCAGATGGGTTAACTCAGTTCATTTATATTGTGATAAATTTTATAATAAAGTTGAAGCTAATAAACGTAAATATTTATTAGGCACAATATATAGGATTATTGAGCAAGTCTCTCATCAATATAAACTTAATTCAATTAGTTTTAATCAATTTTTAGAATTACAGAAATCAATTAAAGATATTCAAATCTATAAAAGTGTTTATTTTTTGAAAAATTTTTATTTATATTTAGCTTGGAAATATAATATATCAAAATTTAAAATTCCAGGATTAAACTATTTTTTACATAAATTAATTATACTTTAAATAATGATTACTTGTACTAGATGTATTATGGATTCAATTAATGATCGAGATTTAATTCTTGACGATAAAGGAATTTGCAATCATTGTTATGCATACGATAAAGCAATAAAAAATACTCCTGCTTTAAATGATGGAGAGAAAAAATCTCAAGAAATGGTTAACCTAATGAAAGAAGATGGAATTGGAAAACCTTATGATTGTATTTTAGGCATTAGCGGAGGCGTTGATAGTACTTATTTAGCTTGGTTGGCTAAACAAAAAGATTTAAGAGTATTGTTAGTTCATTGTGATAATGGATGGAATAGTGAATTAGCAGTTCAAAATATTCAAAACATTTGTAAGTTTACCGGATTTGATTTAGAAACAAATGTGTTAGACTGGGAAGAATTTAAAGACATTCAAAAAGCATTCTTTAAATCACATGTAATTGATTTAGAATTGCCTTATGATTACGCTTTAATGATTACAATTTATAAAGCAGCATTAAAATATAAAATTAATTATGTTTTAACAGGACATAATGTTGTTACTGAAGGAACTTATCTTCCAAAATCTTGGCGACATGATAAAACAGATATTGTAAACATTAAAGATATTCATAAAAAATTTGGAAATTTAAAGATGAAAACTTTTCCTAATTTTTCTTTTTTTAAGCAATTAATGGTGCATAAAAAATTAAAAACAGTTGCATTTTTAAATTACACTTTTGTATCGCAAGCAACAATGAAAGAAACAATTAGTCGTGATTTTGGTTGGCGTGATTATGGAGGAAAACATTTTGAAAATGTTTTTACTCGTTTTTATCAAGGATATATTTTACCTAAAAAATTTAAAGTTAATAAAAGGCAATTTCATTTTTCTATTTTAGTTCAATCTAAACAAATAACTCGAGAACAAGCTTTAAAACTGTATGAAGAAGAATATTATCCTCAAAATTTGATTTCGATGGATAAAGATTTTGTTTTAAAAAAATTAAATTTTTCTGAGGAGGAGTTTGAAAAATATATAAATTCAAAAGAAGTATTACATTCGGAATATGATAGCATTAGTAAATATTGGAATACTTATTTTAAAACTATAAAAAGAGGAAAAAAACTTTTACTTCTAAAAAGTAAATAAAATATTTAATAACCATAATTTATTATTCTTACTTAAAATTAATGACAACAACTAAAAAAACAGCTTTAAGTCAAGGTGTTCGTAAACTTACTATAAAAGATCAAGCACCAGATTGCGAAATTTTAATTAATAAACCTGTTTACATTTTAAGTGATTTGGTTAAAAATAAAAAAGTTGTAGATATTGGTTGTGGTTATGGGGCAAATAAAAAATTAGTTGAAAGTTTAGGTGGCGAATGGGTTGGTGTTGAACCTTTTGAAGGAGGCGCACATACCGTAGTTGCTGATGCTCAAAATTTACCTTTTGAAAATAATTCTTTTGATGTAGCAATAATGGATGCGGTTTTAGAACATATCCCTGAAGTTGAAAAGGCAATTGCCGAAGTTTCGCGAGTTTTAAAACCCGGTGGTTTGTTTGTAGGGTATGCTGCATTTATGGAATGTTTTCACGAAATCTCTTATTCACATCTATCATTCAAAGCGTTAGAACATTATGCAAAAATAAATAATATGAAATTAATTAAAATTTCAGGTGGAACTAAGTTTGGAATAGATTATCATTTAAATGTATTATTTTATCCATTGCCATTTAAATTTATGCGCAGAATAATTGCTTCGTGTATAAGAGGAATTATTAAATTAAAATCAAAATTTGTTTATTTAGGATTGAGGTATAAACGAAAACAAAATAAAACTGAAGCTAAAAGTTATAGTGATTTGTTTTATAAAGTAGAGTGTTTAAGAATGTCGAATGGGTTTAGTTATGTTATTCAAAAACTTTAATTATTTTGAGTTACCTATCCAATTCTCAATTTCATATTGATTTAATTCGTAGTAATCTACTTTTCTTTCAACTACACCGTTATTTAAGTAATAAATTCGAGGTAATCTAGCGGAAGCTAATTGAACAAAGGTTTTACCTAAACAAAAACTATAAGGAATGTTAGTTGCCTTAGTATCCTCTAAAAACAATTTTAATTTTTCGTTTTTATCTCCGTTTAAAACAAAATAAATTGAAATATCTGGATTATTTTTTTTAATTAATCTGAATTTTTTTGCTGCAATTCTGCAGTGTGGGCAGCTTAAACTCATAAAGGCTACCACATGTTTCCCTTTTCTTAAATCTACATTAGGTTTTTCTACTTTAACTGTATCTTTTGGTTGATAGAGTAAATCTAACTCTAAAGGATAGTTTACAGCCTCATCTAAATTATTAGAGGTATAAGCATAATCTATTGGATTACGAACAAAACAAAACGTAATTGCTACTAAAGTTATAAATGAAATAAAAAATTTATTTAATCGGAACGACCAACCTTCATAAAATAAATAAACAATAATTGCCATTACAATCATTATTATGTTTTTAATAATTGCTTGTAATGGTGTCATAAAATGAACTTCACCAAAACAACCACAATTACCAGTATTACCTGTAGTTAAAATTATTATTGCTAAATAAATAATAAAAAACAATAAAATACCAATTGTGGCTTTTAGGGTAAAGGTTTTTAATTTGTAATTAATGAGAAGTAAAAAACCAATTACAAATTCAATACTTATTAATAACCTTGCAATTATAGGTGCCGTGTACCAGTTAGCTATACCTATATCAACAAAAGTAAATTCAAATGTTTCTATAACCGGTTCTAGTTTAGTATAACCTGAATAAATAAAAACTAAACCTAAACCTATTGAGAGAAGTATTGCTATTATTTTTTTTACTAGTTTCATTTTCTTTTAAATAAATACATATTGCCTAATTGTTTAACCAATTCCCATTTTTCTGAATTTTGATATTTGAGAATTTCTTGATGAAGTAAATCACCTTTTAAAGGATAATCATGATTTGATTCGGCTATAAAAATATAATTTGCTTTTTCTGTATCAGGGAAAGCATAAATTTCTTTTCTAAATGATAAGCGAGGAGCAAACATACTTGCTGTACTAAGTTTTGCATCATCTGGTATTGCTCTACACATTTCGTTAAATACAACTTTATCTATTCTTGAATAATAATGATGTTCGAAAAAAATATTTGAATTCTCTTCTGAATACCAAAAACTCCGTCTGTAACTTAATTTAGCAAATGTTGTTGAGAAACTTAAAAAAGCAAATAAAAAAGCAATACCATATTTAAATTTAAGGCTTATCTTTTCAAAACTAAAGTATAATGCTAAAATAATTATTGGCGCAAATTCTATAGAATAATGGGAGTTAATTCCCCATTTGCCAAAATCATCGTTGTACATTTTTTGAACCAATATTGGAATTACCATAATTATAAATTCAGGTCGGATTAATAAGCCAATTCCACCGGCCATAAATAAACAAAAATAAGTTTCTTCTTTTAGTAAATCTAGTGTTTTATCTATATCAACATTATTAAATAACGCAGTAATTAAGTATCTTGATTTATAAATTAAATTATGTAAAATTTCAGAACCATCTTTTCCCAAAATCGTATATCGTAAATGACCTATTTTATGAGTACTAACTAAAAAAGAAGGCATAACATAATTTACTACTATAAACATATATAATATTGAACTAACACTTATTAATAATAAAATTATTTTTTGACGTTTAATGTTAGTTATAAAAATTAAACCTATACTTATAAATGATAGTATTAGAGGCATATTTTCTTTACCAATACAAATTAGTACAGCATAAAATATTAATTTTTTAGTGTTGTTGTTTAATAAAGCAAGTATAAACCAAGGGATAAACATTGATGCTACTACATTATCATGATAATCATAGGCTAATGCGGAATAAATTCCATAAAATGTATAAAAATGAAATAAACTGATTTCGGGTAAAAAAGTGTTGGGATATTTTAGTTTAACTATTTTATAAACACCAATACCACCAAAAATAATTGAAGCAATTTGTAAGTATAGTAATGTATAGCTTCCAAATAAGTAATATAATGGTGAAAAAATTAAAGTGTATAAAGCAAAATGATCTCCTAAAAAATTTGTAACGTAAAAGTGTGCGTAAGGGTGTGGATTATTATATAAATGGCTGTATTGATAAATACTATTGTTGTAAATGCCTAAATCAAAAGCATAGGTTCTAAAATTGTAATGATTAACTAATGAAATTAAACAATAAACAATAGCAAATAATAAAACAATATAAAATCTATATTCTTTTAGCTCTTTTTCTATGTTGTCAAATATAACTTTCATTTTCGTTTATACTTTTTAACATGATAAATCCCCAGTAAATAATCTTCACTTAAATTATAGTCGTTTGATAGTTGAATTTCGTTTGGTTTAAAAATTTTATTACTAATAAAAGTTACTTCTGTATTTTTATTAAGCATAGCTAATCCTTTATTGTTATTATAAAAATTAAAATCAACTAAATTGTTTAAGTACAAATTTTGTTTGTATTGTGGATTTAAAAAATAAAACTGGTTTGTGTAAACTAAAAAATTATAACTGTTGTTTAATACTATAAGTTCAGTATTACTTTTATGTTCAATTAATTTTGCAAGCCCTTTGTTTCTGTTTTCATGCCTGTTTCCTAATGAAATAGATGGGAAAATAAAAACAACAAACAATAACATAAAAATAAGATTTGTTTTTTTAGAAAAATTATTAAATGAAAAAAACGGGATTATTAAAATAGTAAACAACACAGTTACATATAAAAAAAAGTAAAAGTATTCTATTGTATTAGTCATAAACCTTGTTTTATAGATTACATAAAAGCTACATATTGTTAGTGTAAATATAATTGAAATAAAAACAGCTTGCTTTTTGTTTTTTTTAATGAGTTTATCTTTAAAATAAATATTGAGAGCAATTATAGAAAAAATTAAAAAGAAAAAATTAAAATAAAATTCAGAATGAAAAATTTGTTGGAATGATGGATAAAAAACATCGTACATAAACCCAGAAGTAAGTATTTTCTCAACTATTTTATTTTCAAAAATATAATGAAATAAAAAATAATTTGTGCTTATTATTGTTCCTATTAAAATTATCAAATACTTCTTTAACAATTGTCTATTCAATACTAACAAAATAACAAATTCAAAAAGTAAAAGTATGATAGTTTGATTGGATATATAAAACAATAATGTATTTAGTATTATAATTAATCCAATTACCGATTTGTTATAGTTAATTAAATCATTAAATAATTTTATTAAAATAAAAAGTAAAAATAAAACTAAAGTACTGTTGTGTATTAATTGGGCTTCTGTATTTAAATAATTATTGGTTAGTAATAGTAAAAACGACCAAACGGCACCATTAAAATTTATTTCCTTTTTTATTAAATTAAATACATATGCACTGGTTAATCCTGCAAATAAAGCACTTGGGAGTCTTAATACATAAGAATTAAATCCTGAAATTTCATAAAATAATTTATTTATTAGTAAATACAAGGGCTCAAACACACTATATCCAGCATAGTTTATTTGAAAAGCAAATAGGTTTTGATTGGCGTTAAATAAATTTTTTAACTCTATGTTTTCAAAATCTTGTAAGTCAATCCAAAAAAGCCTTAAAGAAAATGTAATTAAAAAAATAAAGAAATTAGTTAATTTAGAATTGTTTTTAAAAAATTCTATTACTTTATATAATATGTTTTCCAAAAAAGAAATAGAATGGTATAATTTAAATTGACATTTCTTTTATTTCACCTTCAATAATAAGCTTACCTGCTGTTGCATTTTTAATTTGCTCAACACTTATGCCTGGTGCCCTTTCAATAAGTTTAAACCCCCCCGTAGGAACAATTTCATAAACTCCTAATTCGGTTACAATTTTTTTAACGCATTTTACGCCAGTTAGTGGTAATTCGCAATTTGGTAATAATTTACTTTGCCCTGCTTTGTTAACTTGTTGCATTGCAACAATTATGTTTTTAGCGCTTGCAACTAAATCCATAGCTCCACCCATTCCTTTAACCATTTTGCCTGGTATTTTCCAATTGGCAATATCACCATTTTCACTCACTTCCATTGCGCCTAATATTGTTAAGTCAACTCTTTGAGCTCTAATCATTCCAAAACTTGTAGCACTATCAAAAATACTTGCGCCTTTTAATAACGTAATAGTTTGTTTACCTGCATTTATTAAATCGGCATCTTCATCACCTTCAAATGGAAAAGGCCCCATACCTAAAATTCCATTTTCAGATTGTAATTCTACATTTATACCTTCAGGTATATAGTTTGCAACTAGAGTTGGTATTCCAATTCCTAAGTTAACATACATGCCATCTTTTACTTCTTGTGCAATACGTTTTGCAATTCCATTTTTATCTAACATACTATTCTAATTTTTTTGCTATATTTTTTGCAATTATTATTCGTCCTTTATAATTATAATGTTCTGTTGGCCAATTTTTATCTAAAAAATTAATTATCTCAATTTTGTCTAAATTATCAATAACTGTAGCACCTTTTTTTGTATATCTATTTATTAAAAAATCTCTATTTTGTTTCATTAAAAATACTAAATCTTTTCCAACTAACGAATCGGCTAGTTTAATGTTTTCAGCTAATAAATTTAAATAAATTTTAACTTTATTTTTTTCACCCCAATCAACAATATTATCAAAATCTTGCACTCGAGGGTTGTGCTCGTCAATGTTAAAAGCAAAATTCTTTACAAAGTGCGTTGCTAATTTTATTTTATCCATATCCCAAGAGCCATCTTGTTTTAAAAAGCCGCCATTACCAATTGTACTATCCCACTCCCTTACAGTTTTATATTTAAATTGGTAAGGAAAAATTAATTGTTTTGTTTTCCATTCATGTTGAGTTAGCTCTGCTCTTTCATCGACAGTTAATTCGTTAAAATTTTTTAAAGAAATTAAAAATCTATTCCAAATTTTAGGTTGAGGGTGTAGTATTCTAATCCCTCTATTTAAAACTGTTTCAAGTTTTGAGTTTATCCAATCAGCCCCAAAAGATCTTAAGTTCATTGTTACTATTATTGCTTTTGGTTTGTTTTTTTTAATTTGATAAATCCAGTACTTATAAATGCCAGCATGTACAGCAGGGGTATCTATAGTAATTATTTTTTTGTTAGAAAAATGTGCAGTTAATTCTGAAATACTAAGTTGTGTTGAATCATCTCCATCTGCTGTAAAATTAGATGATTCTCCTAAGTATATATATTTATCTTCACTTTTTAGGTTAGCACATTGGTATGCACATGGCGAAATTTCTTTTAAATCTTTTTTAAATACTGTAAATTGATAAACAAAGTTTAAAACAACAAAAACAATTACTAAGCTAAATATTTTAATTGTAATTTGTTTAATCATTTAAAATTGAAAATATATGAACGGTAAATTTTCTATGCCCGATAGTGTTAATAAACAAAACAATAATATTGTATAACACCCCCATCTAAACAAAGTTGATTTATTTTGAATAAAATTATCAAATCTATTATTAATTAGTAACACATCAATTAATATTATTGTTATTGCGAAAATTAAGCTATACCCGTAGTTAACCGTATTGCCCTTAATGTTTGTGTTGTTATATAGAGATGTAAATATTAACTTAATTTTATCAAACGATTCTGCTCTAAAAAAGACCCAAATTAACGATACTAGAATGTAATTTTTAATTATTAGTAAACAACTTACAATTCCAAAATTGGTAGGTAATTTTATTTTAAAAAGTTTAGTAGCACCTCTTTCTAATAAATAAAACAAACCATGTAAAAATCCCCATATTACAAAGGTCCAACTTGCTCCGTGCCATAAACCGCTTACTAAAAATATTATTAAAATGTTTATTATCCACCTAAGATTATTTACCCTACTCCCACCTAATGGTATAAATAAATACTCTCTAAACCATGTTGTAAGTGATATATGCCAACCTTTCCAAAATTCAACTATACTTTTTGTAATGTATGGAGTTTTAAAATTATCAATTAAATTTATTCCTAATAGTTTTGCGGTTCCAATGGCTATAGTTGAATAGCCAAAAAAGTCGGCATAAATTTGGATTGAGAAAAGTAAAATTGCATTAAAAATTGTAAATGAGTTATATTGGCTTGGGTTATCATAAATTTGATTAACAATTGGAGCAATATTATCTGCAATTGTCATTTTAATAAATAACCCAAATAGTATTAATCTGAACCCATTTGCAAAATTATCATAATTAGGAATAATATTTTTTCTTAGCTCTATACCTAATGTTGCATATTTTTCAATTGGGCCAGCAACCATTTGCGGAAAAAACAATACGTAGTTTGCAAAATACCCTAAGTGTTTTTCTGCTTTTTGATTTCCTCTATAAACTTCAATTGTGTAGCTCATTGATTGAAATGTATGGAATGATAAACCTATTGGTAAAATAATATTTAAGTTAACCGGTTTAATTTGTGAACCAAAAAGCAAAAATAAATCTTCAATATTTTGATTAATAAAATTAAAATATTTAAAAAATGCAAGTAAAGCAATATTGCAAATAAGACTAATTGTTAATATTATTTGTTTATTTTTTTTTGATTTAGAATTTTCAATTTTAATTCCAGAAAAATAATCTATCAAAATAATTAAAAAAAGTATTAATATATATTTAGGTACAAACGCCATATAAAAATAACAGCTTGCAATAAAAATTAATACACAACTATATTTTTGTGGTATAAAATAGTATAAAATAAATACTATTGGTAAAAAGTAAAAGAAATGTAAGCTGTTAAAAAGCATGTATTACTTTTTTCTTACTGTTCTTTGTTCAATTCGTTTTTCGTAATTTTCTCCTTTAAATATTCTGTTTACAAAAATACCGGGTGTATGTATATGGTCTGGATTAAGTTCTCCAACTTCAACCAATTCTTCTACTTCGGCAATTGTAATTTTACCGGCCATAGCCATTGGCATATTAAAGTTACGTGCTGTATTTCTGTAAATTAAATTTCCGGCAGTATCGCCTTTCCAAGCTTTTACAATGGCAAAATTACTTTCAAAAGCTTTTTCAATTAAATAATCTTTGGTTTCTCCTCTAAATGTTATGCTTTTTACTTCTTTGCCAATTGCTACTTCTGTACCAACACCTGCAGGTGTAGGAAAAAACGGAATACCATAGCCAGCCATCATACATCGTGTTGCTAATGTACCTTGTGGTACTAGTTCTACTTCTAGTTCTCCATTTAACATTTGTCTTTCAAATTCATCATTTTCCCCAACATATGAAGCAATCATTTTTTTAATTTGTTTAGTTTGTAATAATAATCCTAATCCAAAATCATCTACTCCAGCATTATTGCTTATACATGTTAAATTATTTACGCCCATTTTTACGAGTTGAGCAATACTATTTTCAGGAATTCCGCAAAGGCCAAAACCTCCAACCATTAAGGTCATTCCGCTTTTTACATCTTTTAATGCTTCTTCAGCATTTTTTATAACTTTATTTATCATAATTATTCAAAATCTATTGGTTCTAATCCTTCTAAAGGGGCATTATCATATTTACTGCAATCCATCTCTAAGTTAGGATTTAAATTTTTTGGACGAGTAAATGGTGATTTACTAATTTTTAGTTTAGGATCGTCATAAACTTTTCTGAAAAATTTCCCCCAAATTGGTAATGCCATTGTTGCACCTTGTCCATCGGCAATACTGTTAAAATGAATACTTCTATCTTCGCCACCAACCCAAGCTCCTGCTGCTAAATCTGGTGTTAGGCCTATAAACCAACCATCGGCATTGTGTTGTGTTGTTCCTGTTTTACCTGCAATTTGATTATTTAATTTATATTTTTGTCCTCGTAAGGCAGCACCTGTACCGTATTGGCAAACGCCTTGCATTAATTCTAACATTACATAGGCTTTTTCTTCACTAAATACTTCATCTGTATTAGGAATAAATTCTTCTAAAACTTTTCCGTTTTTATCTTCAATTCGTGTTATAAATGTCGGTTGAATATATTGTCCTTTATTTACAAAGGTAGAATTGGCTCCTACCATTTCAAAAACGCTTATATCAGGTGTTCCTAAACAAATGGCCGGCACTTCAGGCACATCTGATTCTATACCCATTCGTTTAACTAAGTTAACTACAGAGGCTGGTCCATATCTTTTCATTAATGCTGCGGTTACAAAGTTAACGGATAGAGCGAGAGCTCTTTTTAAGGTTATCATTTGACCTGTTCCTTTTAAACCATCGCTATTATCGGGGCACCATTGTTTTCCATCAGGAGTTTCAATACATGTTCTAACGTTAGGGATTAATTCACATGGCGATGATCCATTATCAATTGCTAATGCATATACAAATGGTTTAAATGTTGAACCTACTTGTCGTTTACTTACTTTTACATGATCGTATTTAAAATGTTTGTGATTTATTCCGCCTACCCATGCTTTTACATAGCCTGTTTGAGGCTCCATTGCCATAAAACCTGTTTGTAAAAAAGATTTATAATATTTTATACTGTCAAATGGTGTTAATACTGTATCTATATCTCCTCTTAAACTATAAACGCGCATAGGTACAGGATTATGGAATGTAGCAACAATTTCATCATAAGACATTTTTGTATTTGCTTTACAAAGTCTGTACCTTTCACTTCTTTTGATAGAAGATTCCATTATTGTTTTAATTTCATTTTTACTTACATTCCATGCAAATGGTGCGTTTTTTTTGGTAGCTACTTCTTTACTAAATTTCTTTTGTAAATCTTGCATGTGCTCGTAAACTGCTTCTTCAGCATATTTTTGCATTCTTGAATCTATAGTTGTAAAAATTCGTAAACCATCTTTGTAAATGTTATAAGGTTTATTTGTTTCAGGATTAATGTGTTTTTCACACCAAGCTTTCATATAATTTTCACGTAAATATTCTCTAAAGTAAGGCGCTAATCCATCGTTATGGTCTTCTGGTTTAAATGATAAACCAAGTGGTAGTTTTTTTAAACTATCATATTTTTCTTGAGATAGATAACCGTATTTAACCATTTGTTTCATAACAACATTTCGTCTGTGTAATGTTGTGTCTTTTCTACGTGGATTAATTGGATTAAATAACGCAGGATTTTTTGCCATACCTATTAACATAGCTGCTTGTTGAATTTCTAAACTATCTTGACTGCGATTAAAATAAATTTGAGAGGCTGATTTTACACCTACTGC
>CAZAPH010000029.1:18934-28270 GCA_964487105.1 uncultured Akkermansia sp. | reverse complement strand
AGTCTCACCCGTTCCATGCTGTCCATCCCATATTATTGGGCAAATAAATTATCAGAAGTAGGGGCAAAAGTTATTTACGGTGTACCTGGATTAAAAGTTCACTCAAAACTTTGTATAATAACAGCTAAAGAAAAAGGTAAAGTGTTTCAATATGGCCACATTGGAACAGGTAATTTTAATGAAAAAACTGCAAAAATTTATACTGATTTTACATTACTTACAGCTAACAAAAATATTTGTTCAGAAATAAATAAAGTGTTTGATTTTTATGAAAATAATTTTAAAGTCACCGAATACAAACATTTAGTTGTTGCTCCTTTTTACATGCGAAAAACGTTTACTCATTTAATTGAGGCAGAAATTCAAAATGCTAAAAAGAAAAAACAAGCCTATATTATTTTAAAAATGAATAGTTTGGTGGATAAAGATATGATTGCCAAATTATATGAAGCAAGTAAAGCTGGTGTTAAAATTACTTTAATTGTAAGAGGTATTTGTTCTTTAGTTACCGGCTTAGAAGGCTGGAGTGATAATATAAAAGCGTATAGTATAGTTGATAAATATTTAGAACACGCTCGAACATTTATTTTTTGTAATGGAGGAAATGAAAAAATATTTATTTCAAGTGCAGATTGGATGAGCAGAAATTTAGATAGTAGAAGCGAAGTTGCAGTTCCAATTTATGATTTAGATATAAGAAAAGAAATAAAAGATATTATAAACATTCAATTAAGCGGAAATACTAAAGTTAGAATAATTGATAAAAAACAAGAAAATCAATACAAAAAACAATTACCCGGAGATAAAAAAATTAGAGCTCAAGATGAAGTTTATAATTATCTTAAAACAGGAAAAACAACAAATAAAATTTCAATAAATACTAAAGAAATGATTTTGAATTAATATGATATTTGCAGCAATTGATATAGGAAGTAACGCGATGCGACTTTTGTTTTGTAGAGTGGCAGTTGTTGATGGTAAACCACATTTTTATAAAGATGAATTAATTCGTATGCCCATTCGATTAGGTGAAGATGTTTTTTTAAATAAAAAAATTTCTGATGAAAAATCTATTCGATTAATAAACGCATTAAAAGGATTTTATCACTTAATTTTATCCTATGGCGTTGTGTCTTATAGGGCTGTTGCTACAAGTGCAATGCGCGATGCTTTAAATGGTTATGAATTATTACAAAAAATTAAAACAGAAACAAATATAGATTTAGAAATAATTGATGGCAAAACCGAAGCCGCTTTAGTTTTTAATAATCATATCGAAGAAATCTTAAACCCAAGTTCTGCCTATTTATATATTGATGTTGGTGGAGGAAGTACCGAGTTAACTTTATATTATGATAAAAAAGTTATAGTTTCAAAATCTTTTAACATCGGAACTGTTAGAATGGTGCTTGATAAAGTTGATAAAGATGAATGGGATGAACTAAAAACATGGGTGAAAAAACATACCAATGGAATACATCCACTAAGCGCTATAGGTTCTGGTGGAAATATTAATAAAATATTTAAAATGAGTGGTAAAAAAGAAACCAAACACTTAAGTTTTGATAAATTAAAAGGTATTTTTGAAATGTTAAACTCCTATACTGTTAAAGAACGTATTGAACGTTTAAGTTTAAAACCGGATAGGGCAGATGTAATTGTACATGCAGCAAAAATATTTTTAAGTGTAATGAAATATGGTGATATTGAAAAAGTTTATGTGCCTCAGGTTGGATTATCTGATGGCTTAGTTCATGGTTTATACGAAAATTATTTAAAAAATAAATGAATGAATTTTCTCTAATACAATTTGGAGTTATTGATGTTATTGATGTTTTTTTAGTAGCGTTATTATTGTACGTAGCATATACACTTGCCAAAGGTACCAATGCAGTAAAAATATTTTTTGGTTTTGGTATGATTTATGTTTTTTATTTTATTATAAACGCACTTGAATTAAAATTATTAAGTTCAATACTAAGTAAATTTATAAATGTTGGCGTAATTGCTATAATGATTGTTTTTCAACAAGAAATCAGAAAATTTTTATTATATATTGGTTCTAATGAATTTTTAAAAAATAAAGGTTGGCATAGTGTTTTTAATTTTAGATTTTCTTCAAACAATTCAAATAAATTTAATTTAGATGTTGAAAGTATTGTGGATGCCTGTTTTAATATGAGTAAATCAAAAACAGGCGCATTAATTATTATTGCTCGAAAAACAGATTTAAAATTATACATTAATACTGGTGATCAATTAGATTCTAGTTTAAATAGCAGAATGATTGAAAATATATTTTTTAAAAATTCACCTATGCATGATGGCGCCTTAATTGTTGTTGATAATAGAATTGTTGCAACTCGTTGTGTTTTGCCAATTACCGAAAATGAAAATTTTCCGGCACATTTTGGTATGCGCCATCGAGCCGCCGTTGGTATTACCGAAAGCACTGATGCTATTGCAATTAGTGTTAGCGAACAAACAGGTAATGTGTCGTTAACTGTTAGTGGTGAAATTAACCCTGAACTTAGTAAAGAAAAATTACGCTATTTACTTGAAAAAAATTTAGCTTTAAATGATTAAAATAAATCCTTTTTTAAAATCAAAATTAATTAATGCCCTTTTAGTTGAGTGGTTTCAATAGTTTCAATGCCTTGCTTTTTATAAAAACCTTTAACTAAAATACCGTATAATGCTAAATAAGCAAAACAAAATAGTGTTATTATGTAAGCAAAATGTGGTGTAGTTAAATCAGCAATATAACCTTGTAATGGAGGTATTAATGCACCCCCTAAAATCATCATTACAAGTAAAGATGACGCTTGATTAGTGTATTTTCCTAAACCTGTAATTGCTAATGTGAAAATACATGGCCACATTACCGAACAAAATAATCCACCGCTTAAAAAACAAAACAATGCAAATGTACCTGTTGTAAATAAACCAATACACATCATTAATGTTGCACCTGTTGCCAATATTGTTAATGTTTTGGATGGGTTATTACTAAATAAAATAAATAAACTTGAAACACCAATAATAGCAGGTAAATGATAAATGTATTCACTAACATCACTTCCTCTTAAATAATTTACTGTATATATTATTGCAAATGCAATTAACGGAATAATTAATTTTAAAATAGTTTTTGTTTTGTTTTTTAAATTAAATACTTCTATTGCGCCAACCCATCTACCAATCATTAAACTTCCCCAATAGAGTGAGATGTAATGCGAAATTTTCTCTTTAGGTAAATTTTTTATTTCTTTCATTTCTAACAATGCACCCATATTGCTTTGTATTGTAACTTCAACACCTACATATATAAAAATAGCTAACATACCCCATGTTAGCTGCGGATATTTTAAAGCACCCAAACCTGCTTCCATTTTTTCAGTGTTTTTTAAATTTGGTAAAGAGCTAAAAAATAAAATAGCCGAACAAATTAAAAATAAAATACACAATATAATTGCAGGACTAACTACTGCATGTAAACTAATAGTTTTTATTTCAGGAGTATTAATATCCCCAAATAAAGCATAACTTAATAACACCGGCCCTATTGTTGTTCCGAAAGAATTTATGCCTCCCGCTAAATTAAGACGTTGAGATCCGCTAGAAGAATCTCCAAAATTTATCACAAAAGGGTTTGCAACTATTTGTTGAATTGCAAAGCCAAAACCAATAATAAATAAGGCAACCATAAACATTGGAAACGATTCGTAATTTGCAGCAGGTATAAAAAGTAATGCACCAATTGAAGAAATCATTAAACCTAAAATTAACGCGCTTTTATAACCTATTTTATTTATGGGGTCAGTGCCTGATAATGATAATCCGCAATACAACAATGAACCCACAAAATACGATATGTAAAATGCTGTATCAATTAATTGCGATTGAAAATTGCTTAACACAAATTTATCTTTAAATAAAGGAATTAAAATACCGTTGCTTGCAGCCACAAATCCCCAAAAGAAGAAAACGGTTATTAATGCTATAAACGATGATTGATTTTTTGATGACATAAGGTTGAAGGTAAACATAACTTAAATTATAATAATAACGCAATTATAGAATTATTAACATTTCTTTTTTTACTAGTTTATTTAAATGTTCCGTTGTTAAATTTTAATTTTAAGTAATTTTATATATGCAATTATTAACCCCTACAAATTTTAACGACTACGAATTAATTGATTGTGGTGATTTTGAAAAACTTGAACGCTTTGGTAAATACATTACTATAAGACCTGAGCCTCAAGCCGTGTGGAGTAAGCGTTTACCTAATAATGAATGGGATAAATTAGCTCATGTGAAATTTATCCCTAAAAGTAGCAGTAGTGGAGATTGGCAAATGATAAAAAAAATGCCAGAACAATGGACAATTGATTATAACTTTAATTCAAAATCAAATATTACTTTTAGATTAGGATTAACTTCATTTAAGCATGTTGGTGTATTTCCTGAACAGGCGGTTAATTGGCAAAAAATACATGAATTTTGTTCAAAACACAAAAACATTAAATTTTTAAATTTATTTGCCTATACAGGTGGAGCAAGTTTAGCCGCAAAAGCTGCAGGTGCTGATGTTACACATGTTGACAGTATAAAACAAGTTGTTTCTTGGGCAAATGAAAATATGCAAAAATCTAATTTAGATAATATAAGATGGTTGGTTGATGATGCATTAAAATTTGTAAAAAAAGAAATAAGAAGGGGAAATAAATATCAAGGAATAATATTAGATCCACCAGCATTTGGACATGGCCCTAATGGCGAGAAGTGGAAATTAGAAGATAATATAAATGAAATGATACAAAGCGTTTTAGAAATTGTAGATGTTAAAACGCATTTAGTAATATTAAATGCGTATTCTTTAGGTTTTTCTGCATTAGTACCTCAAAATTTATTAGAACCATTTGCTTTAAAAAATAAATCAAAATTAGAAATTGGCGAATTGTTTTTAAAAGCAAAAAGCGGCATTAATTTGCCGCTTGGAGTTTGGGGAAGTATTCAGAAATAAAAATTTACTCAACTTTTAACATCCAATGCATTTCATCTGCTACTTTTCCTTTTCTAATATTTCGTAAGGTTTCATCAACTTTATTTGAAAATTTGCGTGTACTTACAGCGGGTAATTCATAATCTTTACCTTCAAAACCTATTCCAATAATTTGAGCAATAGTAGCCGCAGTTCCACATCCAAAAGCCTCTTGCAATGTTCCATTTCCATGTGCAGTTAAAACTTCTCTTATACTAATTTTTCGTTCTTCAACTTTCATTCCCCACTGTTTAGCTAAAGACAAAACTGAATCACGGGTAATGCCAGATAAAATGGTATCGCTTAATTCGGGGGTTAATAAAGTATCTCCAATTACAAACATTAAATTCATAGTCCCACTTTCTTCAACGTATTGATTGGTTTTACTATCAGTCCAAATTACTTGTTGATAGCCCTTTTGTTGAGCCAATTTTGTAGGATATAAACTTCTTCCGTAATTACCTGCGGCTTTTACATAGCCCACACCTCCATGTACGGCTCTAAAATAATTGGTTTCAACTTTTACTTTTATAGGTTCGCTATAATATTTACCAGCAGGACAAGTAATAATAATAAACTTATAGGTATCACTGGCTTTTACACCAATTGCTTCATCTGTAGCAATTATAAAAGGTCTAATATACAAACTACCAGTTTCACTACTTGGCACCCAAGCTTTATCTAGCTTTAATAATTCCATTAAGCCACCCATAAAAATTTCTTCAGGAACTTCAGGCATTGCCATTCTAATAGCACTTTTGTTTAAACGATTAAAATTTTCAAGTGGTCTAAATAACGATACATCTCCTTTTTCATTTTTATAGGCTTTCATTCCTTCAAAAATAGCTTGTCCATAATGTAAAGCACTATTTGCATAACTCATTGGCACTGCTTGATAAGGCATAATGTAGGCTTTTTGCCATGCACCATCTGCGTATTCTGCAACAAACATATGGTCACTAAAACATTTACCAAATGGCACATTATTAACATCATATTCAGATATGCGTGATTTGGCTATTTTGTCTATTTTTATTTCAATCGTACCTGTCATAACAATTCTATTTTTAAGCAAGTAACAATAATATTTTAAATAAAACAAACATATTGGTCTATAATTTAACGTTATTCATATAAAATACATTAACTTTAACTTTGTTCTACTATTAATGTATACTATTATGAAAAAGTTACTCTTAAAAAACATTAAATCTCTTTTGTGTACTTATGATTCTGCTCCAAATAAATTATGTGGAAAAGAAATGACTAGTTTACCACTAATTAATAATGCATGGTTAGCTTCTGAAGATGGAATTATTATTGATTTTGGTAGTATGGATGATTTTCCTGGAATAACCGATTGGAAAAATTTAGAAATAATAGATTGTGAATGTAAAATGGTTTTACCAACATTTGCCGATAGCCATACCCACATAGTATATGCAGGAAACAGAGAGCAAGAATTTGTTGATAGGATTAATGGTTTAAGTTATGAAGCAATTGCTCTAAAAGGCGGAGGCATTTTAAACTCCGCTGCATTATTAGCTAACACTAGCGAAGATGATTTATTTGAACAAAGTAAACAACGATTTTTGGAAGTAATTGCATTAGGCACTGGTGCAATTGAAATTAAAAGTGGTTATGGATTAAGTTTAGAAAGCGAATTAAAAATGTTGCGTGTTATAAAACGTCTTAAAAATTTAAATTTAATTCCTGTTAAAGCTACATTTTTAGGAGCTCACGCTGTACCTGCTATTTTTAAAGGGAATAAGGAGGGATATTTAAAATTAATTTTAAATGAAATTTTACCTGAAGTAGCAAAACAACAATTAGCAGATTATATAGATGTGTTTTGTGAACAAAATTATTTTACTGCGCTTGAAACAAAAGCAATTTTAGAGACGGGTGCAAAATTTGGATTGTTAGGAAAAGTTCATGCAGAACAATTAAGTCATAGCGGTGGAATACAGGCTGCCGTTAAATGTAATGCAGTTAGTGTTGATCATTTAGAGTTTTGTAACGATGAAGATATTGAATTTTTAAAGCAGAGTAATACAATGCCAACAATTTTACCTGGTGCTGCTTATTTTTTAAACTTACCATTACCACCTGCTAAAAAAATGATAAACAGTGGATTGCCAGTTGCGTTTGCAAGTGATTATAACCCTGGTAGTAGCCCAAGTGGAAATATGATGCAAGTTTTAAGTATGGCTTGTGTGCAATATAAACTAACACCAGAAGAAGCAATTAATGCAACTACTATTAATAGTGCATTTGCAATGGGCTTACAAAACGAGGTTGGTACAATTACAATAGGTAAAAAATGTAATTTAATAATTACAAAACCTATAACAACATATAATTTTTTACCTTATGCCTTTGGAAGTAATTTAATATACAAAATAATTATAAATGGAGAACAAGTTTCAATCTAAATTTTTATCATTTGTAAACCTTCTCCATTTTTCTAACACTAATTGCATATCATTTGGTATTTCACTATTAAAAAATAATTTTTCACCACTATTAGGGTGAGTAATTCCAAGCGTTTTAGCATGTAGTGCGTGGCGTGGCATTAGTTCAAAACAATTTTGAATAAATTTTTTATAATTTCCACTGTTTATACCTTTTAAAATAACATCACCGCCATATTCGTTATCATTAAATAATGGATGGCCAATACTTTTAAAATGTACTCTAATTTGATGTGTACGACCAGTTTCTAATTTACATTCAATAAAAGTTACATAACCAAATCTTTCTAACACTTTGTAATGTGTTACAGCATGTTTTCCGTGTTCACTATCTGTAGGAAATACATCCATTACTTTTCTGTTTTTTAAATTCCTACCTACGTTGCCAATAATTGTTCCTGTATCATCTTTTAAATTTCCCCAAATAAGTGCAACGTATTTTCTATCCATTGTTCTATCAAAAAACTCTTTTGCTAGATTAACCATTGACATTTCAGTTTTTGCAATTATTATTATCCCACTTGTGTTTTTATCAATTCTATGAACTAAGCCAGGACGTTCCATTTTAACATCGTTGTTTAGTTTTGTGGTTGTGGTTGGTAAATTTTGAAAACGATACGCTAAAGCATTTACCAAAGTGCCTCTGTAATTGCCATATCCAGGATGCACAACCATACCAGGTTCTTTATTTACTAAAACAATATAATCATCTTCGTAAACTATATTAATAGGTATATTTTCTGGAACTACTTCAACATCTCTTGGTGGTACACTTAAAACTATTGAAATTTCATCAAAGGGTTTTATTTTGTAATTTGATTTAACTGGTTTCCCATTTACAATAATACTACCTGCTTCGCACGAATTTTGAATTTTTGTTCTTGTTGTGTTTGGAATACGTATATTAATAAATTTATCAATACGCATCATTACTTGTCCTTTATCAACTTTTATGTTATGATGTTCATAAAGATTATTGCTAATGTCATCGTTACCTAGCTCATCAAATTCTTCATCTTCAAAAGAAGGATTCATTTTTAATGTTGTACAATTATTTTTTCACTTAAACTGTAATTGTTTAACTTGTTTTTACAATTAATAAAGTAAATACCGTTGTTATAGTTTGAAGTGTTGATATTAATTACATCTTCTGTTGGATTTTTTATCACATTAATTATTTGCCCTATACTATTACAAATTGTAATTGTGTCAAAATTTTGATTTTGAATATTAAAATAACTGTTAGATGGGTTAGGGAATATATTGAGTTTTTGTTTAGAAGAAGTGTTTTCATTTAATCCTACATAAATTATTTTTTTTCCAAAAATAGGATTCATCATTAACGAACCATAAAAGGTTGATTGTTCCCAGCCTAAACCACTATCAAAAAATAAATTAGTATTGCTGTTAAAATTTTTATCAAAACCAACTGGAATTCCACTTGCAACACCTTGTTGAAAACCAATGAAGTAACTTCCTGGGGATAATAATAATGGTGTATTTAGTTGGTACTCAAACATTGGTTTAAATGGAGCGTTAATGTATTTTACGGTTGTAGTTGTATTTGCAAATATAATATTGCCTGGCGAACCAGAATTATCTCCCCAAACGTAAATTGTAAAATTGTAAGTACTAAAATTTTGTAAATTTCCTACCGGGTCAAAATATATACGTAATGCTCTTAAAGTATCTTGTACATTTAAAGTATATTTTTGAGCTATTTTAGCACCACTTCCTTGTACAACATATCCACCTTCAGCGCTCCCATCGTCATAGGCAAAATAATTTCTAAATTTTTGTATTTGTATTACAGTG
>CAZAPH010000029.1:0-18924 GCA_964487105.1 uncultured Akkermansia sp. | reverse complement strand
TACAGTGTCATTTTTAGGTATGCTATCAGCGTTTGAACCGTTTCTGAAAATAAAATGTTTAATAGTAAAATCTGTACTATCTGTTAATGGGGTAAATGTATAATTAAAAACGGGGTTACTATGACTGGTAAAATTACTCCAACCATTACCAAGAAATGGTTGTAAATTTCCATTGGCACCACCATTATATGTATAAAGTAAACTACTATTTTGAAAAATTTGCAAACTGTAAGTCATATTTAGTCCTACTAAATCATTATTACGTATGTAAACATTATTTTTTATGGCCATGTCGTTAGCAGTGTATTGATTCCATGGCATACTATTATATTTATAAAGAAGTGTTGAAGGGATGCAACCAAATGCAATATCTTTTGCACTACTATCTGCTTTTGGATCTAAATTTTTATTAAGTAAAATATAATCAATATGCCAATTATCAAAGTCTCCGCTAGTGTTAGCATAATTTTTAAATCTAAATTGAAATCCATTTTGCAAAAAAGCAGTATCTTTTATTCTTAAAAAGGCACGCTTAAAAGCAGTATCTGAAGTGTTTGGAGAGGTATTCCCTTTTTTAGACCAAACCCTTTGCCATAAATTTTGGTTTGGTTTAAACATATCTACAACTAAAGAATCTCCAACTTCAGGATTTTCACCTCTACCACGGGCTTGATAGTAAAAAATTAATGCTATACTATCGCTGGGTTGTAATGTTTGTGAGGTTGCAGTAACTACTTTTAAGTTTATGGGGTTACTTGTTAAGTAATCGCTAATATAGGCTACGTTAGTGTTTGTTAATGAAGGCATATAAGGGTAACCGTTTTTGTTTAATCCATCAAAAGTGGCTACACCAATACTTGGGGGGGCAATAGCATAAGTTGTATTTACATACACATTAGAGTCTAACCATAAATTCATATTTGGGTAGTTAGATGTTGGAGCGTATGAAAAATCATCTAAAAAAGGAATTTGTAATGTAGTTGTGCTTGTTGTTTTATATGGGCTAACATAAATTTTATCAATTGAATTTGCAGGCGTTGAAATTAAATTTATGTTTCCTCTTAAAGGAACTAATTTTTCTTGACTTTTATAAAGTGTAGGACTAAGAGTTAAACATAAAAACCAAAAAAATAAAATATTTAACTTATTCTTCATTATTAAAGTTTGGTTGTTCATTGTTTATAGTTGTAGTATCAGAATTAGAGCCAGAGTAATAATAATCTTTTTTTCCAACAATTAAATTAATTACACTTCCTTTTTTAATAGGCTTACCAGCTTCAATTTCATTACCGTTGTATAATTGTGAAATAATACAACCGTTACAATCTGCTGATTTTTCAGTTACTTTTCCTATTTTTAAACCATAGCTTGATAGTATTAAACGGGCTTGTCTTTCGCTTCTATCTATTAATTTAGGCATTTCAATTTTAGGTGGTACTAAACCTGTAACGTATAAATAGATAGTTCTATTGTGTTTAACTTTAGAATTATATTCAGGGTCTTGCCTTATTACTATTCCGGGTTTTTCTTTAGGGTCATAAATACTATCAATAATTTGATAGTTTATGTTTTTATCTTGGATAAATGAGGGTAATTCGGAAATAAATTTATCTTTAAAATTTGGCACTAAAACAAATTCGCCGTGAGAAGTATATGAGGATAAAGCTTTTATAGTAATAAAAAAAAGAAATAGAATTGTACATCCAATAATAGCTAAATGAACAAAAAAAGGTTTGCTTTTAATAAATTGAAATAAACTGCCCATAATTATAGCCTTGTAAAGATAGCTAAAATTAATGTTATGAAACTAAATATTACTTAACTTAAATTAATTTGGATAAAGCATTATCTAAGTTAGTTATTATTGCTGAAATATCGCTTGTTTTACACGTTCCTACCGAAATTCTGTACCATGAAGAATCTTGGCTTGTGCCAAAGGCATAAAAAGGTACAATGGCCAATTTAGCTTCGTTAAGTAAAAAACTTGTAACTTCTTTAGAGGTGGTTAATTTTAAACCATTAGTTGTAGTTTTATTATTTAAGTTAAACTGTACAGTTAAGTAAATAGCTGCTTGCGGTGCAATAGCATTAACGGGATATCCCTTTTCTTTTAATTTTATTATACCATTATAAAAAGCCTGCAATCTTTCATTTATTTTTTGTTTTTGTTCATTTAAAAATAAATCGTACTCAGTTAAATTAGATAAATAAGTTGCAGTAGCTAATTGTTCTGCTTTAGGTGCCCAAGCTCCAACATGTGTTAATATTGCTTTCATTTTATCAATAATTGGTTTTGGTCCCATGCTCCAACCTACCCTTACACCGGTTGCCGCTAATGATTTAGAAATCCCATCAACAAAAACAGTATAATTTTTCATTTCTGGTCTTAAACTAACAGGGTCATAATGTTTAGTATTGCCATGTGTTAAAGCCCAATATATTTGATCGTACATTAAATAAACTGGTTTTTTAGTTAAGTCTCGTTTTTTATTTTCAGCTAAAATTAAATCACAAATTTCTTCTAATCCTTCTTTGGTAAAAACAGTGCCTGTAGGGTTTTGAGGCGAGCATAATGCAATAAAATTAGCTGTAGAAATGTAAGGTGCAATATCTTTTGCGTTAGGCATAAAGTTATTTTGAGGTGTAGTTTCAATAACTATTGCTTGAGCAGAGTTTAGGTAAGTGTAATGGTTATTGTTCCAACTTGGTACAGCAAAAATTACCTTATCATTTGCATCAACTAAGGCTTTAAAAATACTGTAAATTACAGGTCTTGCGCCGCCTGCAATTAAAATTTCATCTGGTTTATAGTCAAGGTTCCCTCTTTCTTTTAATAATTTGCTAACGGCTTGTCTTAATTCTAACATGCCATCAGCTGCAGGATAGTTGGTTTGGTCGTTAGTATAAGCTTCAATTATTAATTTTTTAAGATTTGAAGGAATTGGGAACTCCTTAGGGTTAAAATCACCAATCGTTAGATTATATATTTTTTCGCCTTGTTTAATTTTTTCATTTACTTCTGCCGCAAGTTTAATGATTTCAGAACCAATAATATTTTCGGCTAATTTAGATACTATCATAAAGTTTAAATTTTCTATTTTAGGGGCATTAAGCTACTTTATTTTTTTTAATTTTTTTATGATTTTAGTAAAATTGTTTAAAAAACTATAAGATTTTGATAAATTCACTAAATCGTTTTAAAATTTATCGATAAAACTACCTATTTAATCTAAAACAATTTAAATAACGAAACGATTGCCTAAAAAACACGTTTAATAACGAAAACAAAATGTTAATTTAGTTAACAATAAAATATACTAAAAAGGGATAATTTATGAAAAGACTGCAATTAGAAGATATATCAAAACAATTAGGTTATTCAAAAACTTTAATTTCTATGGTGTTAAACGGTAAAGGAGATCATTATGGAATTAGTAAAAAAACACAAGAAACCGTTATGCGAGCGGTTAATGAGTTAGATTATACACCAAATAAATTTGCGCGAGCTTTACGTACGGGTAAAAGTTTTTTTATTGGATTAATAGTTGCTGATATTAGTAACCCGTTTTATTCATTAATTGCAAAAAACATAGAAAGTGTTTTGTTTGAAAAAGGCTATAATTTAATGGTTTGTAGTTCTGACGAAAACGAAGGGCGCGAAAAAAAATTGGTTGAAATGATGCAATCGCAACAAGGGGTTGATGGCTTAATTATAGCTTCTTGTTTTAAAACTGCAGATTTTTATAATCAACCCAAAATAAATAGTATTCCTACTATTTTTATTGATCGTATTTTACCTTTATTTAGCGCGCATTATATTGTAATTGATAATTATGGAGGTTCGGTAGAAATTGTAGAATGTTTAATTAAAAAAGGTTGTAAAAATATTGCCTGTATAGGAATAACCCCTTTGTTTTTAAGTACTATAGAAGATAGGATAAATGGTTATAAAGATGTTTTAAATAAAAATAAATTAACTATTGATAATGATTTAATTACTTCAGTATCGTTTACTAATATAGAAGAAGATACAAAACAACATCTTAAAAGTTTTATTGAAAAAAGAAAAAAAGTAGATGCTATTTATTGCTTAAATAACAGCATTGCAACTATTGTTTTAAAATTAATAAAAACTAAAGAGTTTAAAGATTATTTTAAAAATATTCAAATTGCTTGTTTTGATGATGTTGATTTATTTAATTTAATTGATACACCAATAACCTCGGTTTCTCAGCCAATTGAGCAAATAGGTAGTAATGCCGGAAATTTAATTGTTGATATAATTGATGGCAAACTAAATAATAAAACTAATTTGGTGTTAAGCACCAATTTAATTAATAGAAATTAGTAATCGACTCTTTTTCAAAAAGCTTAACTTCAGCTAAAGGGTGAAACAAGTATATTTTACCAGTTGCAATTTCTTTACATCTAAATAACTTTCTGTTTTTAGATTCTTTAATAAACGCACGATTATCATTATAACAAAAAATTGTTCCATATGGCAATTTATCAATAAATATTGAGTCATTGTTATTGTCGTATAGTTTTAAAACTCTAAGTAAATTTACGTTAGAGCAACTACTTGCCGCGGGGTTATTCATGTATGCTTTTAGTGCGCTATATATTTCTAACGGAAAAACATCTGTTGTTAAAAAAACATGCATTAATGTTTTAAAATTAGTTTTCCACTCTTGCCCATGAGGTAAAACCGAATTTTTATATTCATTATACGTTTTTAAGTGAGCCACTTCATGCACCAATGTAATTAAAAAAGAGTAACAATTAAGATTATGATTAATAGTAATAATATGGTTAAGACCATTGCGTGGGGCAGAATAATCACCCAACTTTGTACTTCTTTCTTTTGTAATTTTTAATTTAAAATTAAATTCTACTACCCAATTGGCAATTATTGGTACAGTTGTTTCGGGTAAATATTTTTTTAATATTTCCGAATTTTTTAAAAACTGTTGAGCGCGCAAATCCACTTATTAAAATTAAGTATCTTAATAAATAATTTTAGGTTTATTTTTTTAAATTTACCAACATGAACCATTTAAAAATTAATTATAAAGCAATAGCTAATCATATTACAAATTGGCTAAACGATTACGCAAATAAAACTAAAGTTAATGGATTTATAGTTGGGATAAGTGGTGGCATTGATAGTGCCGTAACTTCTACATTATGCGCATTAACAGGAAAGCAAGTATTAGTTTTAAATTTACCAATAAAACAAAATAAGCAAGAGTTTGATAGAGGTAATGAACATATTGCTTGGTTACTTAAAAATTTTAAAAATGTTCATTCAAGCACAGTTGATTTAACACTGAGTTTTGAAGCAATTGAAAAAAGTTTTCCGCAAGACGTTGCAAATGATTTTTTAAGTATGGCTAATACAAGAGCAAGGCTAAGGATGACTACCTTATACGCTTTTGCTTGTTCAAAAAAATTATTAGTTGCAGGTACAGGTAATAAAGTAGAAGATTTTGGCATAGGCTTTTTTACTAAATATGGCGATGGAGGTGTTGATTTAAGCCCTATTGCTGATTTGTATAAAACAGAAGTATATGCTTTAGCTAAAGAATTAAACATTGTAGATTCTATTTTAAGCGCTAAACCAACAGACGGTTTGTTTACCGACGGAAGAACAGATGAAGATCAAATACAAGCTACATATGCTGAATTAGAATGGGCAATGGAATATATATTAAATAATAATACAGAACCATTTACTGAAAGGCAAAAAGTAGTTATGACTATTTATCTGCAAAGAAATAAAGCAAACCAACATAAAATGTTACCAATTCCTGTTTGTACAATACCAAAAGAAATTAAATTTAAAATCAATTAAATTATATTGAAAAACTTTGTTGTATATAAATCAAGCGCTGGTAGTGGTAAAACGTTTACCTTAGTTAAAGAGTATTTAAAATTAGCCTTAATAGATAAAGATAAATTAACCTATAATTTTAAAAGAATTTTAGCAATAACATTTACAAATTTAGCGGCTGCCGAAATGAAAGAGAGAATAATCTCTTCATTAAAACAAATAATTGAAAATAACCAATCATCAGAAATTGCTAATATTTTAAAGCAAGAATTAAACATTTCGCCAGAAGAATTAATTAACAGATCTAAAATTGTATTAGATAATTATTCTGATTTAGCCGTAGGAACGATTGATAGTTTTACACATAAACTCATTAAAACATTTGCATTTGATTTAAGGTTGCCAATAAATTTTAATTTAGAGCTAGATCCTAATGAATTTTATAATACTGTTATAGACGATTTAATTTATAAAATTGGTGATGATGAATATATAGGTAATTTATTAAAAGAGTTTACACTTAATCAAGTTGATGTTGGTGGTAGTTGGGACCCAGAAATAAATTTAAAAGAATTTACAAAATTATTAACTAAAGAAGAGAGCGAAACTTATTTTAATAAATTAAATGAATTTAGCGAAGAACAATTATTATCTATTAAACAAAAAATAAATGACGATATAAAAACATTTATCAATGCAATACATACTATTGCTTCCGAAGCATTAGAGTTATTAAATAATTTTGAACTTGAATTAGATAACTTTAAATATAATGGAATTGGAAATATATCTGTTTTTCAAAATATAGTTAAAACACGTTATAATTTTATTAAAGATAAATGGACAAGGTTTGAAGATGCTATTTTAAATGAAGATTGGTTAAAAAATAATTCACCAATAAGTGTTTCAGATACTAAAAAGATAGCCGAAGAGCTAAGTCAAATTGGAACTCAATTACTGCTTTATATTAATAATAATTATAAAACATATAGGTTAAACGAGTTATTATCAAAACATATTTACTCGTTGCTTTTATTAAAAAAAATACAAGATATTGCATTACAAACTAAACAAGAGGAGCAAATTGTATTTTTAAGTGAGTTTAATAAAACAATTTTTAATTTAATAAATAATGAACCAACACCTTTTATTTATGAAAGGATTGGAGAAAAATACCACCATTATTTAATTGATGAGTTTCAAGATACGAGTAATTTACAATTTCAAAATTTAATTCCTTTACTAGATAATGCTTTAAGTAACGGGTTTTATAATTTAATTGTAGGTGATGGTAAGCAAAGTATTTACAGGTGGAGAAATGCTGATGTAAAACAATTTGAAGTATTACCAAATATTTTAAACACTGATAAAAATCAAATTACATTACAACGTGAAGAAAATTTAATTAGAAATTATTCAAAAAAAATATTAGATACAAACTATAGAAGCACTAGCACTATTGTAAATTTTAATAATCAGTTTTTTAGACATGTTGCGGATAACTTTATACATGAGAATGATAAAGAAATCTATGATGAATTAGAACAAAAAATAAAAAATGAAAAAGAAGGTTTTGTAAGTATTAGAAACGACGTTTTAGATGGAATTACTATTGATGAACATAATACACATTTAGTACATGATTATATTAATAATGCATTAGATAAAAATTTTACTTACGCTGATATTTGTGTAATTGTAAGAAAAAAAAGAGATGGACACACTATTGCTAATTATTTAAAAAGCTATAATATTCCTATAATCTCAAACGAATCTATTCTACTTAAAAACAGTTTAGAAGTTAATACTATTGTTTCATTTTTAAAATATTTAAGTAATAACAACGATCAGGTTAGTGCTGCAGCAGTTTTAAATTATTTATATCAAAAACAACAAATTAATTTTAATTTATATTGTGAATTACTTATAAAAATTAATAATACAAATTTATTTGAATTGCTAAATTACATAGGTATTCAAATAAATGCAGATGATTTTTTATTTCAAAATATTTTTGATAATTGTTTAACACTTTTAAAAGCTTTAGAGCTTAATAGTAATGAGCATAATTATATTAGATTTTTTTTAGATGAGGTTTTAGATTTTCTTGTAAACAACAATTCAAATTTGAATGAATTTTTACAATGGTGGGAAAATAGAAAAAATACGGCATCAATAATAATTTCTCCTGATGCAAATGCAGTTAAAATTATGACTATTCATGCAAGTAAAGGATTAGAATTTCCTGTTGTTATAATCCCTTATTGTAACTGGAAATTATTTAAAGAAGAATATAAATGGGTTAACATTAACAACTGTAACATTAAGCTTCCAACTGCTGTTATAAAAATAAATAACCAAATTAACGACGCTGGTTTTGAAACAGAATATAGTCTTGAAGAAAATAATCAAATTTTAGATCATATAAATATGCTTTATGTTGCCTTTACCAGGGCAGTACAAAATCTCCACATAATTTGTAGTGTAAATAAAAAAAGTCCTAAAAATTCTGTTCAAGCATGGCTGTCAAATTTCATTAAAGAATATAATCTTCCAATAAATGAAAAAAATGAATTTGTAATAGGAGATGATAATTTTGCTGATATTAAAATAAAATCAAAACCAATAGTTTATAATATATCACAATTAAAGTTTGAAAATGTTTTAGATGTTGTTAAAATAAAATCTTCTAACAGTAATAAAGCGTTTGGAGAGGCTAAAGAATATGGGATTATTTTTCACAATATTTTAAGTAAAATCAAAACGGTTAACGCTATTGATGTTGTTTTAAATAAAAGTTTATTAATTGGCGAAATTAACAGTGATGAGGTTGGTTTACTAAAAAATCAAATAAACACTTTATTTAATCACTCTATATTAGGTAATTATTTTACTGATAAATATAATTCAAAAATTGAACAAGAATTAATTACTAAAGATGGATTAATTTTAAGACCAGACAGAGTTTTTTTTAGTTTTTACGAAACAGTTGTATTAGACTATAAAACAGGCCAAAGAAATGATGCTTTATATTTACCTAAAATGAAAAAATATAAAAACGCACTTAGTGATTTAAACTATACTAATATAAAATTAATGTTGTATTATTTAGAGCTAAATGAGTTAGTTGAGTTGTAGTTTGGTTTAAATTAAGCTAACATAAGGTGCTAAGCCATGTAAACCACCTTCTCGTCCAAAGCCACTTTCTTTATAACCACCAAATGGCGATGTTGGGTCAAATTTATTATATGTATTTGCCCATACTACACCTGCACGCATTTTTGTTGTTAAATTAAATATTTTAGATCCTTTGTCTGTCCATACTCCTGCGCTTAAACCGTAAGGAATATTATTTGCTTTTTCAATTACTTCTTCTATTGTTCTAAAGGTTTGAATAGTTAATACAGGACCAAAAATTTCTTCTTGAACAACCCTATTACTTTGCGAAGCACCAATAAATAATGTAGGTTGACAAAAGAAACCCTTTTTAGGTAAAGCACAATTGTTAGATTGATAAATTTCTAAGCCTTCGTTAACACCAATTTTTAAGTAATTATTTATTTTGTTGAGTTGTTCTTTGCTATTTATGGCACCAATATCAGTATTTTTATCTAAAGGGTTACCAACAATTAAAGTTTGCATTCTCGCCTTTAATTTTGAGATTACTTCGTTAGCTATATTTTCTTGTACAAACAATCTTGAGCCAGCACAACACACATGCCCTTGATTAAAAAATATTCCATTTACAATACCTTCAACAGCTTGATTAATTGGAGCATCATCAAATACAATATTAGCTGCTTTACCACCAAGTTCTAATGTTAATTTTTTAGAAGTTCCTGCTATAGATTTTTGAATTAATTTACCAACATCTGTACTGCCTGTAAATGCAACTTTATTAACCATGGGATGATTTACCATTGCTGCGCCGGCTGATCCAAAACCAGTTATAATATTAACTACACCTGGAGGTAAATCACATTCTTGAATAATTTCAGCTAATTTTAAAGCAGTTAAAGGTGTACTTTCTGCAGGTTTTAATACCACGGTGTTTCCGGTGGCAAGGGCAGGAGCTATTTTCCAAGCGGCCATTAGCAAAGGAAAATTCCAAGGAATTATTTGTGCGGCAACGCCAAGTGATTGTACTTTTTTATTTGGAAACGCGTATTCTAATTTATCTGCCCAGCCGGCATAATAAAAAAAATGGTTTGCTGCTGTAGGGATATCAAAATCTCTACTTTCTCTAATTGCCTTACCGCCATTAAGCGATTCAATTACTGCTAATTCTCTACTTCGTTCTTGAATAATGCGAGCAATTCTAAAAATATATTTTGCACGCTCTGCTCCTGATAATTTTTTCCAATATTTATCATAAGCGTTTTTTGCTGAAGTTACTGCAAAATCAACATCGTTATTATTTGCATCAGCTATTTTAGCAATTACTTCTTCAGTTGCTGGATTTATTGTATCAAAATATTTTTTTGAATTAGGTTTAATAAATTTACCATTAATAAATAATTCGTATTGTTTATTAATTTTTATATGGTCTGTTGCTTCTGGCGAAGGAGCATATTCCCATTTAAAACCTGTATTTTCTGTTGTCATTTTTATTAATCTATGCTTATATAATCTTTACTATAATAAATTCCTTTTTGCTCTTTAGCTAATTGTAAAATTAAATCGTTTGCTAAACTACTTGCACCAAATCTAAACCAATTGTTACTCATCCAATGTTGGCCTAATGTTTCATTAAGCATTACTAAATATTGTAATGCAGCTTTAGCAGAACTAATTCCACCAGCAGGTTTCATGCCTACCATTTTATTTGTTTTTAAATAATGGTCTTTTATAGCTTCAAGCATTACTAATGTTACAGGCATTGTAGCGGCAGGTTGAATTTTTCCTGTACTAGTTTTAATAAAATCAGCGCCTGCTGCAATTGCAATATCACTTGCTTTTCTAACATTATCTAAAGTACTTAATTCTCCAGTTTCTAAAATTACTTTAAGTCTTGCAGTTCCACATGTTTCTTTAATAGCGGCAATTTCATCAAATACAAAATTATAATTTCCTTTTAAAAATTCACCTCTACTAATTACCATATCTATTTCATCAGCACCATTATCAACGGCAAATCTTGTATCTTCAAGTTTAATTTCACGTAAAGAATTTCCGCTTGGGAATGCTGTAGAAACTGATGCTACTTTAACACCGCTGTTTCCTAATGTTTTTTTTGCAACTGCAACATAAGTTGGATATACACATATAGCAGCAACAGTTGGTAAATTACTTAAACCTTCGGCAGGGTGCATTGCTTTATTGCACATTTGTACAACCTTTCCTTCTGTGTCTTTACCTTCAAGCGTTGTTAAATCAATCATGTTTAGTGCTAATTTTAAAGCATCAACCTTAGATTGTTTTTTTATACTCCGGGTGTTAAAACGAGCAACACGTTCTTCAATACCAACTTGATCTATTATGGGGCTGTTTTTAAAGTTCATTGTATAAAATTAGTTAATTTTTTGTTTTTTAGGGTATAATATTATTTCTATTTAATGTATTTTTTACCTTTATGCCTTAATGGCTATTTTTTGTAAACCAATAAGCTCTAAAAAACGTTTTATACCGTATCGTAAACTATTTGAGTCTTATTCGTTTACGTTATATGATAAAGCCGAAAAAATTCCTGAAAACGACTTATTAAAACTTAATCCAGATAATATTTTTTTTAATTTAAGTTTTTTAAACTTAATTGAAAATTGTAAGACTATTAAAGTTCAAATGAGGTATTGTTTAATTTATAAAAACAAATTACCTATAGGATTTATATATTGTCAAATAACCGATTTTAATACCGGTGTATTTTTGGAGTTACTTAAAAATGAAAATAACGATAGAAGTTTAAACGCAATAAAACTAGTAGAAAAATTTTTAATAAAAAACAGACATGAAAATTTATTACGTTTATTTACTTGTGGCAATAATTTAATTTCGGGCGAACATGGATTTTACTTTTTAAATACTATTTCTGAAAAAATTAAACACCAATTAGTGTTACAAACAATAGATTTAATTAGTAAAGAAGAAAATAAAACCGGAATGATATCTGCTGTATTAATTAAAGACTTTGAAGAACAATTAAAACCAAAACAATTATTTAAAAATTTTAAATTTGAAGCTTTTACTGTTGAACCAAATTTAATATTAGAATTTCCTGTACAAGTAAATTCACTTGAAGAATACGTTCAATTGTTTTCTAAAAAATATAGAAATAGAGCGAAAAATATTCAAAAAAAATTTGGAGATATTTATTGTAAAGAACTTAATATTTCTGATATAAAAACGTATGAAGAGGAAATTTATTCGTTATACTTACAGGTATATAAAAGAGCTAAATTTAAACTTCTTCAACTGCCAAGTAATTATTTTAGCGAGTGTAAATTTATTTTTAAAGATGAGTTTAAAGTACATGGATTTTTTAAAAATAATCAATTAGTTGCATTTAACAGTTCGTTTTTATTAAAAACGAATGTTTTAGAGGCGCATTATATTGGAATAAATTATGAACTTAATAAAGAATATGAATTGTATCAAAATACGCTTTGTAATATTATAACATTAGCAATTAAACAAAATAAAGGCGTAATAAATTTTGGTAGAACTGCGGCTGAAATTAAAACAACAATTGGAGCTAAACCTAAAGAATTATACTGTTATATAAAAGCTCAAAATACAATCTCTAAATTGGTTCAAAAATCTTTAATTAAATTTTTAAAACCAGATGATTGGATCCCTCGTAACCCATTTAAAGAAGAGTAAGTAAGTTTAAAATTTTATTAAATGGAAAGACATATTTTATATATAGTTAAAACTAATTATGGAAAAAAAATTTCTTAAAAATTAATTACCTTAATTAACAAAGAATTTCCAAATAATATAAAATATCAAATTATTGTTTGGAAAACAATTGATTATTTTGATGAAATTAAAAAACTAATTAATTCTAAAATTTATACTGATGTAATTGCGGTTGGTGGAGATGGTACAGTTAAACAAGTTGCCAGTTCTTTAGTAAATTTAAATATTTCGTTTGGAATAGTGCCTGCGGGAAGTGGAAATGGTTTAGCGCGTAGTTTAGCTATATCAATGAATGTTAAAAAAGTACTTCAACAAATTGTAGTGGGGAAAACACAATATATTGATTATGGAACTATTAATAATAAACCTTTTTTTTGTACAAGCGGTGTTGGTTTTGATGCACATATAGGTAAATTGTTTGCATCATCTAAAAAACGAGGATTAAAAAGTTATGTAAAAATCATAATACATGAACTATTAAAATATAAAGCAAAAAATTATACGCTCGTTTTTAACGAAAAAACAATTCAACGTAAGGCTTATTTAATAACAATTGCAAATGGTGGACAATATGGAAACGATTTTTATATTGCTCCACAAGCAAGTTTACAAGATAATAAATTACATATTGTAATTGTTAAACCAACAGGAGTGCTTGGCGCATTTACATTACTTAACAATGTACTTAAACATAAAGCCTATAAAAGCAAATATGTTGAAACATTTACATCTAATCATATAATAATTAAAGGAGAAAATAAAAATAGTGTTCATTATGATGGAGAGCCTTCAGAAATTTATGGAGACTTAAATTTTGAATGTGTACATAAAGGTTTAAAAGTAATAGTTGGAGAAAATTTTAAACCAAGTTTAATTCTTTAATTTTATTAAGAAATAAATTTAAACCAAGTATTTTATTTTCATCTAGTTTATAACTAATCTTATTTTTTAAATAATCTAAAATAAAATCTTTATCATAATCTTTATTTAATTCATTTACAGCTTTATCAATATTATCAACACCGTATTTTAAAACTGAATTAAATTCTTCAATAAAATTTGTATTTAATTTTTTGTTAGCAACCCAGGCAGCAAATACAAATGGTAAACCTGTTAAATTATACCATTCTTTAGCTAAATCGTATTCAAAATTATATTTATTTTTTAATCCAAATGTTCTATCACCAATAATTACTGCGGCTGTTTTATTTGCTATATCTTCTTCAAAACCAACGTTGGCATTTTTAAAATTTAGCTTTACTTTCCATAGTTCATTACACAATACTTTAACTAGTGTTACTGATGTTTTTGATTGATAATCAAGTAATATTGTTTCAATTTCTGTTATTGGAACTTGCGAATATAACTTAACGCTATCAACTAAATTAACTGCACCAATACAATAATTTGTAATTATAAAATAATTATTTAATTTAGGTAATAAAGCTACAGGAACTAAGGCTACATCTACTTGTTGATACAATAGTTTTTGAGCACATATACTTGGAATGTCCTCCTGTAAATCAATTTGTTTAATAAAATCAGAATTATGTAGTGCCCATCTAAAAGGTAGTGTATTTGTATAGTTTACTATTGAAATTTTCATTTTTTAAGATTGTAGCACAAAATTTTTAACACCTGTGTAAATTAACTCTACACCAATACACATTACAAAAAATCCCATTAACCTTGATAAAGCCATTAAACCAGATGTGCCAATTAGTTTTGCAAAATACCTTGAGCTTAATAAAACAATTAATATAAATACACATACTAAAAATATAGCTAAAAATACTATTAACATACTACTCAAATTTTGATCAGCAAAATTTAACGAAACTAAATAAGACATACTTCCTGGGCCAGCCAACAAAGGCATTGCTAATGGCGTAAATGAAATATCGTCTTTTTCAATGGCTTCTATTTTTACTTTTTGATTAATTCCTTTATGTGTATCGCGTTTATTATTTATAAATGAAACACCACTTAACAACATGATAATACCACCGGCAACTTTCATACTATTAATTGAAATACTAAAAAAATCCATTATTAAATTGCCTGAAACAAAAGCAATTACTAAAATTAAAAACACATAAATTGTACATTTTATAGAAATTTTTTTTATTTCTTCGGGCGTTCTATTACTGGTAAACGAAATAAACATTGGTACTGCACCAATTGGATTTAAAACGGATATTAGAGAAGAAATTAAAGCTAATAAAGACATTTTGCAAAAATACAATTATTAATTTGTAATTTTTTAAGTTTTATAGATTTCCCAATCTCTTAACTTTTTTTTCATTTTAAATTCATATACAATTAAAGCTAATACACAACCCAAGCTATTAGCTATAAAATCTAAATAATCAGCGCTTCTATGGCTAAAAATTAATGCTTGTAAAATTTCTAATATTCCACCAAAAAAAACACATAATACTGTAAATAAATAAATGTATTTAGTGTTTATTTTTTTTGATTCAATTAGATTTATACATAAAAACATTAGAATAAAAAATACACTTAAATGTACCCATTTATCAAACCCTAAAAGCTCAAGTAAATTTATTGAAGGGATATGTTGACCAGGAAATGAACACAATAAAACAATTAATAGTGCCCACGTAATTAAATACAACTTTGGTTGTTTAGAAACTAATTTAACTATAAATACAACAATGTTTTTCAATAAAACAAAGGTATTTACTTTTATTAGTTTAAACTAGTTTGAGTAAATAATCTTGCCAAAATTAAACGTATATTTGCAAAATGGCATATAATTCAGGCAAAAGAAATGTAAATAAAGGAGATAAAAAACCTTTTAAAAAATCAAACTCAAAATTTTCAAACGATAAAAGTTTTTCTTCTGATAAAAAGAAAGCTTATGAACGAAAAGATAATCGTTCTGAAAAATCGTTTAAACCTGAAAAATCTTTTAAAAAAAGAACTGATAGTTTTAATTACAATGAAACTGAAAAAAAACAATTTAGTTCTAAAAATGATACCTATTCTGATAAATCATTTAAAAAACCTTATAAAAAGAAAGACGAAAATAAATCAGATTTTGATTTTAAAAAACCATATCAAAAATCAAGTAATTTTAAAGAAGAAAATAGAAATTATTTTAAAGAAAAAACAAACAAATTTAGTGAAACTGATAGGGAGGCAAAAAAACCTTATAAAAAACCGTTTGTAAAAGGAATAAATACAGGAGAAGAAAACCAAAGCTCAAGAGAGGCATATAAAGCTAAACGATCATTTAGTAAAAATAAAGATTTTAGAGCTAAGCAAACAAACTTTGAGAAACCTTTATTTTCGAAAGATAAACAACATACCAGACCTTTTGAAAGAAAATATAAAGACAAAAATAAAACTTACAATGATAAAAAAATAAATATATCTCGTGATGAAAATTACACGCAAAAAAGAGTAGGCTATGAGGAGTTTGGAGAAACAAAATCTTTTAATAAAGAACGTTTCGATAAAAAAAATCTTAAAAAAGAAAACAATAAACCAAATAAAAAAAGTAAAGACTCTTCTGAACTTATTAGGTTAAATAAATATTTATCAAACGCAGGAATTGCTTCATTTCGAGATGCTTATATTTTATTTTAAAGCGGTGTTGTTAAAGTTAACTGCATACCTGTAACCTAAATGGGATATAAAATTAAAGCGAGTGATAATGTAACTTATGGCGATGCAAAAGTAAAAAGCGAAAGAAAAGTATATTTACTTTTAAATAAACCTAAAGATTATATTACTACTATGGAAGATACACATGATCGTAAAACGGTTATGGATTTAATTTCAAATGCTTGTAGTGAACGTATTTACCCGGTTGGTAGATTAGATAGAAACACAACAGGTGTACTTTTG
Source organism: uncultured Akkermansia sp. (assembly GCA_964487105.1). Lineage (GTDB taxonomy): Bacteria > Bacteroidota > Bacteroidia > B-17B0 > Aurantibacillaceae > Aurantibacillus. Next base: position 2,357 of record CAZAPH010000029.1, on the reverse strand, counting down.
TTTACTAATGATGGAGAACTTGCAAAAAAATTAACTCATCCTAAAAATGATATTAAAAAAATATATCATGTTAGTTTAAGTAAAGCTTTAAAAACAGATGATTTTAACCAAATACAAGATGGTATAGAATTAGAAGACGGATTTATTCAAGTTGATGATATAGCTTTTGTTGGCGAAGGGAAAAAGGAAATTGGTATCGAAATACATAGTGGAAGAAACAGAATTGTACGTCGTATTTTTGAACACTTGGGATATGAAATTTTAAAGTTGGATAGAGTAACTTTTGCAGGATTAACTAAAAAAGATTTACCTCGAAGCAAACACCGCTTTTTAACGCAAAAAGAAGTGGCATTTTTAAAAATGATTTAATAAATACTTTAAGCTTCGTTAAAATTATTGAGCTTAGTTTTATCAGTAGTTGAATTAAGTATTTGTTTTACAGTTTCAATTATTTTTTCTGGAGAAAAGCCACATTCTTCGTAAAGTTCAGATTGCTCGCCATGTTCTACCCATTTATCTGGTATGCCTAACCTTTTTACATTTGCGGTGTAATGGTTATCTCCCATAAATTCTAAAATTGCACTTCCAATACCTCCAATAACACAACCATCTTCAACTGTAATTATATTAGTGTAATTTTTAAACACTTCGTGTAATAAATTTTCATCTAAAGGTTTAGCAAAGCGCATATCGTAATGTGCAGGGTTTATGTTTTCTTCGTTGAGTTTTGTTATTGCTTCGGTAACTAAATTACCAGGATGACCAATAGATAATATTGCAATAGCTTTACCATCTTTTATTTTTCGCCCTTTAACTATTTCAATTTTTTTAAATGGTGTTTTCCAATTTACCATTACGCCATTTCCTCTGGGGTATCTTATACTAAACACTCCTTTTGTTTCTTCTAATTGCGCAGTGTACATTAGGTTTCTAAGTTCCTCTTCATTCATTGGAGCACTTACAATCATATTTGGAATACACCTAAAATAAGCAATGTCAAATGCGCCATGGTGTGTAGGGCCATCTGCTCCTGCTAATCCACCTCTATCTAAACTAAAAATTAATTTTAAATTTTGCAATGCAACATCATGCAATACTTGGTCGTAAGCGCGTTGCATAAACGAACTGTAAATATTGCAAAATGGTACCATGCCCTGTGTGGCTAATCCTGCACTAAATGTAACAGCATGTTGCTCGGCAATTCCAACATCAAATGCCCTATTCGGCATTGCTTTCATCATTATATTTAATGAGCATCCAGTAGGCATTGCAGGAGTAATTCCCATTATTTTAGAATTCATTTCTGCTAATTCAACTATAGTGTGCCCAAAAACATCTTGGTATTTTGGGGGTTGAGGATTTTTTGGAACTACTTTTATAATTTCACCTGTATCTTTATTAAACAACCCTGGTGCATGCCAAACCGTTTCATTCCCTTCTTCGCTAAATTTATATCCTTTTCCTTTTTTTGTAAGTACATGCAATAATTTAGGACCAGGTATATCTTTTAAATCAGCTAAAACTTTTGTTAATCGCACAACATCATGCCCATCAACCGGACCAAAATATCTAAATTTTAAACTTTCAAATAAATTACTTTGTTTTAGTAGGCTTGTTTTTACTGCATTTTCAACCTTACTGGCAATTTCTTGAGCGTTAGGACCAAACTTGCTAATTTTACCTAACATTTCCCAAATCATATCTTTTGCCTTATTGTAAGTGTGTGAGGTTGTTATATCGGTTAAATACTCACGAAGCGCACCTACATTAGGGTCTATACTCATGCAGTTGTCGTTTAAAATTACTAATAAATTAGCATTTTCAACGCCTGCATGGTTAAGTGCTTCAAAGGCCATACCGGCTGTCATACTTCCATCGCCAATTACAGCAATGTGTTGTTTGTCTTTTAAGTTTTGATATTTACTCGCAACGGCCATTCCTAAGGCAGCTCCTATACTTGTGCTTGAGTGGCCTACACCAAAAGTATCATATTCGCTTTCACTACGTTTTGGAAAACCACTAATTCCTTTATAAATTCTATTGGTATGAAAAACATCTCTTCGGCCTGTTAAAATTTTGTGACCGTAGGCTTGATGCCCAACATCCCAAACCAATTGATCGTAAGGTGTATTAAATATATAATGTAAAGCAACAGTTAATTCAACTACCCCTAAAGATGCTCCAAAATGCCCGCCTTTAACCGAAACTAAGTCAATAATGTATTGACGAAGTTCTGTACAAATTTGATTTAATTGTTCTTCTTTAAGAAGTTTTAAGTCGGCCGGCGAATTAATTTTTGATAGTAATTCTCCAGGTTTAAAACCGTTACCTTTTACAATTTCTATGAAAAACAAATA
>CAZAPH010000028.1:0-28498 GCA_964487105.1 uncultured Akkermansia sp. | reverse complement strand
AATTAGAAATAGAAATAAAAATTGTCCTCTTTTTATCATAATATTATATTTGAGTTTTAAAATTACAAAATGTACTTGTTAAAAAATTACCGTTTATAAAATACATTATCTAAATGTATAATTATTTTTTATTTAGTTCCTTTAAATTTAGATGCAAATCATTTAAATTAACTTTTTGTTCGGCAAAAATTTCTTTTTTCTTGTTTTTAAAGTAAGTTGCTGGAATAGCTCCTGTCCAATCTGTACTAATTTTATTAATATAATCGTTTCCGTTTGCTTCGTCTAATAAAACAACATGGCATTTTACTTTGTTTTTTTCTAAAAAGGGATTTATTTTTTTATCGATATCTTCTTTAAAATCCAAAGAAACTAAAATTATTTTAACTAAATTGTTGTTTTCTTTTTCTAAACTATCAAAAGCCGGAAGTTCTTTAACACATGGCTTACACCAGGTGGCCCAAAAATTAATTACATAAGTTGTGTCTTTATTTTTAATACGATTTAACAGGTCGTTAATTTTATATACGCCAGATACTTTTTGCGAATAAAGTATTTGACTAAGAATTACAAATATGAAAATGTATTTAATTTTTAATGTATTCATAATACTGTTTTAAAAGTTTAATATCTATAATTAACCGATTAATTTCGGTTGAATCTGTGCCATCATAAAAACCTCTTATTCTTTTTTCTTTATCAACTAAAGCGAAATTTTGTGTGTGTATAAAATCTTCTTCGCCCCCATTTCCTTCTTCTGTATTAAGTAAATAGCCTTTCCGCGCAATAGCATACAAGTCCACTTTACTTCCTGTTAAAAACTGCCATTGATTATTTTTTACATTATGCTTTTCTGCATATTGTTTTAATATTTGAACAGAATCGGTTTCTGGATCAACAGTATGAGAAACTATATATATAGAAGAATCGTTATAAAATGTTTGGTAAATTTTTTGAAGATTATTATTCATTATTGGGCAAATACTTTTGCATGTGGTAAAAAAATATTCTGTTATATAAATTTTTCCATTTAACTGTTTATCAGTAAACGATTTATTGTATTGATTGGTAAAAGTAAACCCTGGTATTGTGTGATAAATAGTATCTGTAGTTTTAGAATAGGATTTAGGCCCGAAATAAGGCAATTCTCTAATTGGTTTGTTTTCTTCCTTTTTAAAAAAATAAAAAATGGTAAAAATTAATGGAATTAAGGCTATAACAACATATTTAAAAATTACACGCATGTTAACACAAAGGTACAATAATATCTTTTGTTAATTGCTTGCTAAAATACTTTTAATAGAATTTAAGTATTGTATGTTTTGAGTAATGTTATTATGATTTTGATTTTTTAGAGTAATTAAAGTGTCAAATTTTTTAAAATGTTTTTTTAGCATTAATGAAGACTCGTAAGGAACCACATCATCTTTAGTACCGTGAAAGATTATTACAGGCATTTTGCATTCTGTTATATATTTATTTGTTTCAAATTTATATTTTAATAAAAACGTAGGTAAATAAGAATAATTTCTTTTCATCATATCTATTAAACTATAATAAGGCGCTTGTAAAATTACCAGTTTTGGGTTATTATGGGAAGCCAATTCTGCTGCTATACCTGTGCCAATAGAATAACCAATTACAATTATGTTTTTTTCATCATAACCTTTTTTACTTTGATTATAAACGGTTTGTATATCCGAATAAATTTGTTCTTGGTTAGAGAGGTTTCCTTCACTTTTTCCAAAGCCTCTATAATCTAACATCAGAATGTCGTAATTAATATCGGTAAATGTTTTTGCAATATCGGCACAAGTTTTTAATGAGCCCGAATTTCCATGTAAATAAAAAATTAATCCTTTTGAATTATCTGCCTTAAAGAGTAATGCATTTAATTTTGTTCCATCTTGCATTACAAAAAATTTCTCTACATATTTTTGTTGGAACTGAAATAAAAAATTATCGTCTAATTTTTGTGGATGGAAAATAAATTTTTCTTGAAAAAAATACATGCCTCCACAAATTAACGTGTAAATAACACCTAGAATTACAAATGTTTTTACAATGATTTTTTTAATTCGCATAAAAATGGAACGAGGTAAATTATGTTTTATTTATCTCTTTTTTTTAGCCATTCAGTTACTGCAGGAGCAAGTTCTTTTTGTGATTTACTTCCAACAAAAACCCCTATATGTCCGCCTTTAAAGCTATACAATTCTTTATCTGTACTTCCTACGTAATCGTTTAAAGGTATTGTTGATGCCGGAGGCACAAGATGATCTTCGGTAGCATATATGTTTAATAAATTAGCAGTTAGGTTTTTTAAATTTACTTTTTTACCTCCTACTTCTAACTCACCTTTTACAAGTTTATTTTGTTGATATAAGTCTTTCATAAATTGCCTGTAACATTCCCCTGCTTGATCAGGGCTTTCGGAAATCCATTTTTCCATTCTTAAAAAATTAAGTAATTTATCTTTATCCTCTAAACTAGCATTTAAGGCTTGTTGCTTTTGCACTTTCATCATTGGTTTTAACATATCAAAACCTTGGTTTAAAAAATCTCCGGGTATTAAGCCACCGCAGGCATCCACTAATTTATCAAAATCCATGTCTTTACTCCATTTAAACAAAAGTCCATCATTGGTACTAAAATCAATTGGCGTTACATGTGTAACTAAATTTTTTATTTTATTAGGATATAGTGAAGCGTAAATTACACTAAGTGTACCGCCTTGGCAAATACTCAATATATTTAATTTTTCAATTCGGTGTTTTTTACGAATAAAATCAACGCAATTATTTATGTATCCGTTTACATAATCGTCTATACTTAAAAATTTATCACTTTTTGTTGGATAGCCCCAATCAATTAAATAAACATCTAGTCCGGCATTTAATAAATTTTTTATGTAACTTCTATCAGGCTGAATGTCTAACATTTTATAGGTATTGACTAAAGCATATACAATTAAAACAGGTGTTTTATAAGTTGCTTCAGTATCTCTATTGTATCTATAAAGTTTTAATTTATCTTCTGCATAAACTTGTGTTTTTGGGCTTGTAGCAATTTCTACTTCATTAATTTGATTTATTGTTTCGTAACTTTTAATTACTTTTTGGCTCATGTCTGCCATTTCTTTTAATAAATTTATTTCCATAACACTTAAATTTAATTAGTACAAATTCGAATTAAAAATTTTTAATCTGCAATGTAAAGTTATTACTAATTAAGAGTTTTTCCAAATGGGGGATTTTAATCAAAACTAAATCCTTTTATGGTTGTTAAATTTTTTAAAGGCTTAAAATTTTACTTCTACTTAAATAAGTTATTTATTTACGACTCAATTTTTACTACTTTATCGTTTAAAAACGTAAACAACTGTGTGTTGTTTTGATTTCTTAAATTAATATATAATTTATAATTTTCTTCAAAATCCATTCTGCTTTGAATAGTTTGAGTATAATTTCCATTTAGTTCTATTAACAACTCACAAGCCTCACGTACTGCAAATTGCCCACTTTGGCCAGCGGTAATATAATCAACCAAGTTATTTTGAACTACAAAGTTTTTAAAAGAAGGGTTATTAGTTCTATTTATTAAAATTCTTAATCCACAAAGTTTTGCAATACTTAAATCAAGCACATCGTCAAAAAAATAAGCAACTTGATTTGGAGTAATATTTTGTTGTGAACAAATATGATTAAGCGCGTGTATTTTATTTGCGAATTTAAAAAAAGAATAATTAAAGTGCTCGCGATTGCAAAACCAAAATGCGCTTTCGTTTTTTTCGCCGCTAATAATTGCTGTTGTTGGAAGTTGGTTGTTTTTTAAGAAAAAACTATAACGTAGTAAATTTGTACCCATACTATCTACTTCGTTAAAATTACTACTTCCACCACCAGATTTTTCGCCATTATTAAAAACGCCATCCCAATCAAATACAAAAGCCTTAATGCTTTTTAATTTTTCTTGCATTAAGGCTTCGTTTGTAATAAAATTTCCACCAATACTTTCGTAAATTTTTGTAATGGTGTTCATGTGTTATGATTTTAAATCTTGTATATCTAACATTCCAACAGGTTTACCATTATCTGTAACAACAATTGTATCTACGTTTGTTTTTTTAAATAAAGCATTAGCTTCATTTAATAACACGTTACCTTCAATAGTAATAGGTTCGCGGTATTCTAAATCGCAAAGTTTTTTATTTAACACGTCTCTGCCTTTGTCGCCAATTAGTTTTCTTAAGCTTCCATCGGTAAAAACGCCTTTAATTGAGCCATCTTTTTTAACAACAGTTATAGCACCAAAATTAAATTCGGTCATTTTTATAATAGCTTCGGTAATAACTGTATCTTCATTAACAATAGGGTTTACACCATTTATGGCTTCTTTAACTTTAACCATCATAAGGCGCGTATCCATAATAAACTGGTCTGTACCAACGGTAGTAAAATTATTTTCGGTTAATTGTTTTAAAATTTTTAGTGGTACAGTAATTGTGTGAACTCCTATGTTTATTGCGTTTCTAACGTGTTCAGTAGTTCTAACAGAAGAGAACATAACTTTTGTGTCGTAACCATATAAATCAACAGCATCAACAATTTGTTGTACTAAAGCTAAGGCGTCATGCCCTTGGTCTTGAAGTCTTCCTACTAATGGGCAAACGTAAGTTGCACCAGCTTGCATTGCCATATATGCTTGTTGTAGTGTATAAACTAAATGTACATTTACTAAATATCCTTTATCTCTTAATAATTTACACGCTCTAACGCCTTCTAAACTTACAGGAATTTTGAATACAGTTTTTTTAGGGTCTAATCCTAATTTTATTTGGCGTTCTGCTTCTGCTAAAACCTCTTCTGCGGTATTACCTAATGCTTCTATTTGAAGTACAGGAACAATTTTACTTAATTTAACTATAGTTCCATCAATATCTGTTATTCCTTCTTTTTGCATGAAGGTTGGCGTTGTAGTTAAGCCATTTAAAAATCCAAGTTTAAATCCTTCTTCTATTTCTTTAAGGTTTGCACTATCTAAATATAATTCCATGTTTAAATTTTAAACCGTAAAGAAAGTAAAAAAAAGTGAGAAAATTAGATTATACATTAAAAGAAATAAACTGATTTTTAATATTATTGCACTACATGTAAAAATCCTTTTAACAATCGTTTTTTTACACCATCTAAGCGAGGCTCATAAACTTCGCAAGCGTAAAAAAACACACCTTGACTAACTAATTTATTACTTGCTTTACTTATACAATCCCATTTAAAGTAAGGGTTTTTAGTTTCATAAACTAATGTGCCCCATCTATCCCAAATCATTAAATTAATTTCTTTTATTTGTCTAACTCTAACCGCTTTATAAAAATCATTAACACCATCTCCATTTACAGTTACAATGTTTGGGAGTTCAAAAATTGGGCAATTATCAACGCAAAATTCTGTGCTTGGTAAACTCACGTTTAACTTTTTATCTATTGCAGCAACTTTATAACAGCCAGAAATAAAGCCATTATTATCGTTAACATAAGCTGTTGAATTGCTTGACATTGAATCTATCAATGTATAATCTTGGTCAGATGTTTCTTTATAAAACAATATATATTTATATATGTCATCACTTCCATTACATTGTAATTTAACATCGGTCCAGTCTATACGCAAATATCCTAAATCACAATCAACAGTAGGGCTAATTGTTGGTGTGCAAGGCGGTGTTAAATCTATTGCAGTTGCACATGCTTCTTGTGAATTATTAAATAATGGGCGCGGTAATGTTAAATCTGAATATTGCCCTTCGGCTAAAATTTTATAACAATATGTACTATCATTTTTTACATCTGTAGTGTCGGTATAATTAGTTAAACTGGTTGTAGCTATTGCGCTATATGTAACTTGAGCGAGTTTACGTTTATAAATAGTGTATTTGTAGTTAGTCCACGGCGTATTGCTTTGCCAGGTTAGGTTTATTTTTCTATCGTTAGGACTTAAAGTTAAAAATACAGATGTTGCCTTTTGTGAATTACCAATAGTAACTGTACCGGCAATAAATTCAATTAAATAAGAGCTTCCTTCTTGTATGGTGTTTATATTTGTGTGAGTGAACGCACTAGTTGTTGTACCAGATGTTGGAAGCATAAAAAAACTAGGCTGTGTTATTGAAAGGATATTAGTGTATGTAGATGCGGAATTTGGTTTATACTTAACATTAAACGTGTATGGCCCTGTGTATAAAGTGGTATCAAAATTAGAGCTGTTTGTAATTGGCTTTACCCATTTTACATTAATAATCCCGAGGTTAGCTGAAGTAGCTATCACATCTACATTTGTAATTATTGGAACATCTTTTTTAAGTTGAGTGCATGTTTCTGTGCTAGCAAAACTAAAAGAGCCATCAGTATAATGAGCAACAACAATATAACTATAATCAATACCAACTACCAAACCGTTACCATTATTATTGTCAACAAATGTAGTTATTCCAGAGGCTGTAGTTCCAACTTGAATGTATCCGCTTGAAGGATCGACGCCAGTTTTGCAGGGAGTATAAGAAAATGTTCCACATTCGTTTTTTCGATAAATTATGTATTGTACTAATGGATTTAAGGGGGGATTACAGGCACTAGGGTGCCACGTTAGTGTTATTGAAGTACCTAATGGATTGGCGCTTAAACCGGTTAGTTTAGGCGGAACAACTTTTACGTTATAATTTGCAAAATAAACCAATTTAACGGGTGAGCCATTATCTGTTGCTTTTAAAACACTATTATAAGGTTGTTGTCTTATGTGGTTGCAATTTGTTTGCCAATTAAATACTGATGTAGAAAAAGAATTTGCTGTAAAAGTTTGGTTAGTAAAATACGCTGTTGGTGATGCCGCAGCAAATGCACCTCCCTCGCCTTGTAAAGAAATAATTTGATTTGTGTTGGGGTCTGTAACCGTAAATGGTTCAGTAATTGTAACTCCTGCTTCAACACAAGTTTCGGTATTTATACTTATTAAAGGAGGTTGATTAGCCACACAGTTTCCAACAACTACTTGCATATCACGCATAACATAACCAACTAAATCATACGTTTTATTATCGGTTGATTTTCTCCATTCTTTTACAATAAAAGCCAAATTATACTCGCCTTGAAGTTGAGGAGTACACCAAGTAATTGTACCGTTATTATTAATGCCATACGTTCCTCCGCCCGTTGCAGGATAAGTATAACCTTGAACTGTATCACCATCTGCACCTCTACTCATTGTAATTTCATAACTTAAGCTATCACCGTCTGGATCGTATGCACCAGGGTTGTGATAAAAGCAAACATTAGTACACCCTTTATCAATAGGAGGGAAATTAAATACAGGCGAAGAGTTAGCCCCTTTAAAAGGTGTAATAATTAATAAAGATTCGATATAAAAAGGTTTATCAATAGAATTTGGAATATTAATAACTCCTCCATTTCTATTAGGGTCGTAAGATTTAACTAAGAAATTGCCAGGACCAGGATAAGTGTGAACAATGGTATAAATGTTTTTTTTCACAATATACCCTGGGTCATTTAAAATAATTTCGCCGCAATTAGAGCAGTTGTTACCGCACAATAATGTTCCTCCATTAATTCTAGGAGCAACACCTTTTGTTCCATCGCCAAAATAAACGGTATCTACACATCTATCAGCAATATTAGACCCGTCGTTTGTGTATTTTATAATTGTAAACGAGTATGTGTACACTTGAACAGTTGTACCACTTACTTGTGTTGTATAAGGTGCAATACGTTTGTATAAAATTTCTCCTGCTCTATTATGTGTTGCGTTTACAAAACAGGCAACGCAAGTAAATACAACTATTAATACCTTTTTAAAAGAATTCACTAAATAAAATTACAAAAAATTATTATTCAAAATAATAATTTAATTAATTTTAAATGTTTTTGGAAAACATAATAACGTTATATACTGATGGTGCTTGTTCTGGTAACCCTGGCCCTGGTGGCTATGGTATAGTTTTATTATACAAACAGCATCGAAAAGAATTAAGTAATGGTTATAAAAAAACAACTAATAATAGAATGGAGTTATTAGCTGTAATAATTGGATTGGAGAGTATTAAACAAAAAGAAATACCTGTAAATATATACTCTGATAGTAAATACGTTGTAGATGCAATAAACCAAAAATGGGTGTTTGGTTGGGTAAAAAAGGGATTTAAAGATAAAGCAAACCCTGATTTGTGGAAACGATTTTTAAAAACATATAATCCAAAACTACATACATTTATTTGGGTAAAAGGGCATGCTTCAACTATAGAAAATAACCGTTGCGATGAATTAGCTGTACAAGCCTGTAAATCAATAAATTTATTAAATGATGATGGTTATGAGAATAAAAACAAAGATGAAATTTTTTAAAATTTTATTTGCTATTTATTCGTTTTAAATTTTTAATAGATTCCGGCACTTTAAAAATCATAGGAAAACGCTCTACTTTAACACTACTGCTATCAAGTCCAAAGGCTTTGGCTTCGGTTAAGCTTAGATGTTTTAAGAAATAGTAAATTTCTAACACAACTTTTCTAAAGAAAGGCATATCATTATCATAGCTTAAGTATTTTTCTACAACTACAAATTTAAAATCGCCGCTTATGTTGTTTTTTTGTAAAGATTCGTATCTACTTCTAATATCTACTTCTTTATTTTCAACTAAATCTTCTACAACTTTTCTAAACATTAAATTTATTTTTGGCGCAACTCTAAACCCTAGTTTAAAATCAATTCTTATAATATCATCTTCTGCAATGTGTTCTACTTTATAGTCCATTCTATAAGGTTCATCCATAACATCAACATGTACAAACCAATAAATATCTGCCCGTTTTGGCCTACGTTGTAATATAGAGTGAATTACTTTTTGTTCAATTAATTTAGAATCATTTACCGAAGTTAAATAAACTAAGTGTGTTGCATATTTGGGGATTGACTCATCTTTACTTAAATCAATTAAAAACTGTTTATAATCATTTAACACAACGGCATCGGTGTATTCCATTCTTATTTTTTTAGCAACTTGCCAAACAGTCATTACAAGCATTAAAGATCCCGCTATTAACAAGGTTATCCAGCCTCCATGAGAAAATTTATCAATGTTTGCATAAAAGAAAGATAGTTCAATAATTGCATAAGTGGTAATTATAAAAACAATTAAAATATAATTGTATCGTTTAATGTGTAAATAAAAATTTAATAAAATGGTTGTCATCATCATACAAAGCACAATAGCTAAACCATAGGCTGCTTCCATTGCACCAGACTCTCTAAAATATAACACAACAACAATACAACCAATACAAAGTAATGCGTTTAATGATGGTATATATAACTGACCTTTTTCTTCGCTTGGATATTTTACCCGTACTTTTGGCCATAAATTTAAACGCATAGCCTCATTAATTAAGGTAAATGAGCCTGAAATTAATGCTTGTGAAGCAATAACTGCTGCGCTAGTTGCAATTATAATTCCTGGCAACAAAAACCAATCGGGCATAATTTCGTAAAATGGGTTTGCTCCATTAAGCGTTTTACCCTCATTACCAATTAACCATGCCCCTTGTCCAAAATAATTTAAAACTAACATTGATTTAACAAATACCCACGAAACTCTAATGTTTTGTTTACCACAATGCCCTAAATCACTATATAAAGCTTCTGCTCCTGTAGTACATAAAAAAACAGCGCCTAAAATTAAAATTCCACTTGGATGACTTTGAATAAGCTTATAAGTATAGTATGGGTTAAACGCTGAAAAAATTTCCAAATTAGTTCCCATTTTACTAATACCTAAAACGCCTAACATAGCAAACCAAACAAACATAATTGGTCCAAAAGCACGGCCAATAGACTTTGTTCCAAAACGTTGAATAAAAAACAATGCTGTTATAATTACAATTACAATTGGAACAGTATTTAATTCTGGATTTTCTTTTTTTAAACCTTCAATTGCTGAACTTACAGAGATTGGCGGGGTTATTATTCCATCTGCTAATAATGCGCTACCTCCAATAATTGCAGGCACAATAAGCCATTTAAACTTGCTTCGTTTTACTAAAGTATATAATGAAAATATTCCTCCCTCACCTTTGTTATCGGCCCGTAAAGTTAAAATTACATACTTAATTGTAGTTTGTAAAGTTAACGTCCAAAAAATTGCACTTATTGCCCCTTTAACTAAATCTGAATTTATTGGAGCATCGCCTACAATGGCTTTTAATACGTACAAAGGCGAGGTTCCTATGTCGCCATAAATTATTCCTAAAGTTACAATTAAACCTCCAAAAGTAATTTTATTTAAAGTGCCTTTTTGTTGACTTCCCATTTTGGGTTAATTTAAAAACAAGGTTCCAAAATTAAATAAAAAATAAATAGGCTAATAAACTATCTCAATAAATAAAAGATATTAGACAAATAGGCAAAAACAAACACTCTTAATGTTAATTTTTAATCTTAATTGTACTATTTGAATGATAAAACATTTAAAAAACTGAAATAAAATGTATTTAAAACAATTCTAAATAACTTTTGGCTTTGTTGTTTTGTAAAGCATACAAGCACTATATTAATTTTAAATTAAAAAAATAAGAAAACATTAAAAAATAATGTGTTTTGCTAATATCTTGAAACTATTAAATTTGCAGTGCTTAAATTACACACGCTTAAGTTAAATTTTATGAGTAAAACAGGATTTCTACATTCATCAATTGGAAAAAAATTTGTAATGGGTTTAACGGGATTATTTTTAATCTCATTTTTAATAGTTCATGTTGGCATTAATGCTTGCATATTTTTTCCCGATAACGGAGAAACTTTTAACGCTGCAGCACATTTTATGGCAACCAATCCTGTAATTAGAATTATGGAAATAGGTTTATTTGCAGGTTTACTTTTACACATTTACCAAGCATTAATTTTAACGCTCGAAAACAAAAAAGCGCGCCCAATTGCTTATGCCCAAGTTAATGGTGCTGCTAATAGCAAATGGTTTAGCCGTAGTATGGGGATTTTAGGCTCTTTATTACTACTTTTTTTAGTTGTGCATTTATCACATTTTTGGGTTGATACTAAGGTTGCGGTGTTTTCTGTCACTGCAGATTAACATAATACATACGCTGAAATGCAAGAGGTATTTTCTCATCTTAGGGTAGTTGCAGTTTATTTATTTGGCGTTGGTAGTTTGTTATTTCATTTACTACATGGTTTTCAATCTGCATTTCAAACACTGGGTTTAAATCATAAAAAATATACTCCACTAATTAAAAAAGTTGGTATATGGTACAGCATAATTATTTGTTTACTATTTGCATCTATGCCAATAGTAATGTATATGAGAGGAATGAATAATTAAAAAAGTAAAAATTTAAAATATGGCAAGTTCTACAAAATTAAATTCAAAAATACCAGAGGGTGTTTTAGAAAATAAATGGACAAAATACCGTTCAACAGTTCATTTAGTTAACCCAGCAAATAGAAGATCGTTAGAAGTAATTGTTGTTGGGTCTGGATTAGCTGGAGCATCAGCAGCCGCTACTTTAGCCGAAATGGGATATAAAGTAAAAGTTTTTTGTTTTCAAGATTCTCCGCGTAGGGCTCATAGTATTGCTGCACAAGGCGGTGTTAATGCTGCAAAAAATTATCAAAACGATGGCGATAGCGTTTACCGTTTATTTTATGATACCGTAAAAGGTGGCGATTACCGTTCGCGCGAAGCTAATGTACATCGCTTAGCAGAAGTGAGTGGCAATATTATAGACCAATGTGTTGGACAAGGCGTACCATTTGCACGTGAATACGGCGGAACTTTAAGTAACCGATCTTTTGGTGGAACTCAAGTACAACGTACATTTTATGCAGCAGGTCAAACTGGTCAACAACTCTTGTTAGGCGCCTATTCTGCTTTACAACGTCAAGTTGGGATGGGTGCTGTAACTATGCTTTCAAGACATGAAATGCTTGATGTTGTAACCATTGAAGGTAAAGCAAGAGGTATAATTGCAAGAGATTTAATTACCGGAAAATTAGAAAGACATTTTGGACACGCTGTTTTATTGTGTACTGGAGGTTATGGAAATGTTTTCTTTTTAAGTACTAACGCTATGGGAAGTAACGTTACTGCCGCTTGGAAAGCTCATAAAAAAGGTGCTTTTTTTGGAAATCCCTGTTATACACAAATACACCCAACTTGTATTCCTGTTAGTGGCGATCATCAATCAAAATTAACCTTAATGAGCGAATCTTTAAGAAATGATGGTAGAATTTGGGTACCTAAAAAGAAAGATGATAACAGAAAACCTACCGATATTCCTGAAGAGGAAAGAGATTATTATTTAGAAAGAAGATACCCTGCGTTTGGTAACTTAGTGCCAAGAGACGTTGCAAGCCGCGCAGCAAAAGAGCGTTGCGATGCTGGCTATGGTGTTGGCTCAAGTAAATTAGCTGTTTATTTATATTTTATATTTAACACAGAATGTTACGGAAAAATTGAAGCTGCAAAAAGAAATTTGCATAACCCAAGTAAAGAAGAAATTATTAAGCTAGGTAAAGATGTAGTAAAAGAAAAATACGGTAATTTATTTGATATGTATGCGCAAATTACTGGTGAAAACCCTTACGAAACGCCAATGCGTATTTACCCAGCAGTGCATTATACTATGGGTGGGTTATGGGTTGATTATAATTTAATGACTACAGTGCCTGGTTTGTATGCCTTAGGTGAAGCTAATTTTAGCGACCATGGCGCTAACAGATTAGGAGCTAGTGCTTTAATGCAAGGCTTAGCGGATGGGTATTTTGTTATTCCATATACAATTGGGGATTATTTAAGTGAAGAAATTCGAACAAAAGCTATCCCTACAGATCATCCCGCATTTATTGAAGCTGAGAAAAACGTACAAGATAAAATTTCAAAATTACTAACAATTAAAGGAACAAAATCCGTAGATCATTTCCACAAAATGTTAGGTAAAATAATGTGGGATAAGTGTGGTATGGCGCGCAACAAACAAGGTTTAACCGAAGCCATTGAGGAAATTAAGCAATTACGTAAAGAGTTTTGGAACGACGTAAGAGTACCTGGTGAAGCAAATGAATTTAACCCTGAACTGGAAAAAGCTGCGCGAGTAGCAGATTTTTTAGAATTAGGTGAATTAATGTGTATTGATGCTTTGCACCGAAACGAAAGTTGTGGTGGGCATTTCCGCGAAGAGTTTCAAACGGAAGAAGGAGAAGCATTACGTGATGACGCAAATTATGCCTACGTTGCTGCATGGGAATTTAAAGCCGAAAGCCAATTTGAATTACACAAAGAAGAACTGAAATACGAAAATATTAAAATTGCACAACGTTCATATAAATAAAAAACTATGAGTAACGGAAATATGAATTTAACCTTAAAGGTTTGGAAACAAAAAAACAAAAACGAAAAAGGTCGTTTTGAAACCATTGAAGCAAAAGGCATTAGCCCAGACATGAGTTTTTTAGAAATGTTTGATGTTGTTAATGAAAAATTAATTAATGATGGTAAAGAACCAATTGCATTTGACCACGATTGCCGTGAAGGTATATGCGGCATGTGCAGTATGTACATTAATGGTCGTCCGCACGGGCCAAAACAAGGCGTAACCACATGCCAACTTCACATGCGTAGTTTTAAAGATGGAGATACAATTGTTGTTGAACCATGGCGTAGTGCCGCTTTTCCTGTAATAAAAGATTTAGCTGTTGATAGAAGTAGCTTTGATAGAATAATGGCTGCTGGTGGATTTGTAAGTGTTAATACAGGAAACGTTAAAGATGCAAACAATATTTTAATTCCAAAAGATGATGCAGATACAGCTTTTGCTGCTGCCGCATGTATTGGTTGTGGTGCGTGTGTTGCAGCTTGTAAAAACAGTAGTGCAATGCTGTTTGTGAGTGCAAAAGTGAGCCATTTTGCTTTCTTGCCTCAAGGACTAGTTGAAAAACAAGATCGTGTGTTTAATATGGTACGCCAAATGGATGAAGAAGGGTTTGGAAACTGTACAAACACTGGTGCTTGCGAAGCTGAGTGTCCTAAAGGAATTAGTTTAGAAAATATAGCACGAATGAATAGAGAATATTTAGGAGCAAGCTTTACCCAAAACAAAGTTTAATGAAATTGTTTTTATCAATAGTGGCATTTGTGTTTTTTACTAATGCCTTTGCACAAAAAGACACCTTAAGACTTTATTATAGCGGTTTATCAGTTAAATTATTAGATAGTAACGAAGTTAAAATTGGCGAATGGGCAAAACAATTAGCTGCAAACAAAACAGAAGTTGAAATACATGCTTATTACGATAAAAACGAATTTAAAGATATTGCTGAACAAAGAATTGGGGATATTGCACTTGTTGTAACACGTAAAGCAAGAGATTACACAAACATTGTTTTTCAAGGTCCTAAAAAAGCAACAAAATCAAAAAGAAGTTGTGTTGATATAATTTATACTAAACCAAATAAATTAGAAGAAAAAACAGAAACTAAATAACTATTGGCCTAATTTTTTTCTTGCTTCGTTTACATCTATTCTATTATTATTTTGTAAAGCAATTACAAAACAATCTTTAAAGCCTTTCTCTCTTAACACATTTTGGTGTTTTAACGCTTCGTTAAATAATGTAAAATTACCCGATGTGTATTTAAAAACATTAGCTGTTTTATAATAATTTCCTGCTACAATAGCACTGTATTTTTCGTTTTTTAAATTTAACTCAACATCACTACTTGCAAATTGAACCTTAAAAATTATATTTTGGTTGTTATTTAACACATCATTGTTTTTTACAATTACCGTGTTTGAATTAACTGAAGTAGTAGTATTAGTTGTGTTGCTTGGGGAATTGTTGTTTTTATCTTTATACTTTTCTATAATAGAATTTGTGTTAACTGCAGTATCTGGTTTTTCAGTATCTATTGTAACTTGCGTTTTGGTAGTAACAGTTGTTGTTTCTGTTTTAGATGTTTTTACTATTGTTGTGTCTTTAGTTAAAGCTGGTTTTTTTTCTTCATCATCCTCGTCTTCATCAATGTTTTTTCTTTGCCCTGGTATATTTCCTGCTTTTACATTTTCGTTTTCTAACGGAGTTTGATTTTCTATTTCATCGTTATACTCTTTTTTTACACCTTCAATTTCATCTTTGTATTTTCTAAATCCTCTAAAAATTGCTTTAGCTAAATAACTTTGGCCTACCTTACTGCCTAAAAATTGTTCTTCAAGTGGGTTAGTTAAATACCCAATTTCTGTTAAAATACTTGGCATAGCCGTTCGCCATAAAACCCAAATACTTTGGCGATGTACTCCTTTATCAATACGACCGGCTTTTTTGGTGTATTCTTCCTGAATTTTCATAGCCAAATTAGCACTTTGAATAACATATGCGCTTGTATAATTACTCATTATAATATAACTCTCTGGGCTATCTGGGTCAAAACCATCGTATTTTTTTTCATAATCATCTTCATAAAAAATGGCTGAGTTTTCGCGAGTTGCAACTTTCATTTTTCCCTCTTCGTTTTTTAACCCCATTACATAGGTTTCGGTACCAAAAGGTTCGGGGTTTGGTTTTTCTACAACAACAATTTTCCCTTTTTTATTTTTGTATGTTTTCTTCTTTTTTTTGCCGGTTTTAGGGTCTTTAATCATTACCGGTTTACCCGCAGCGTTACAATGTATGCTTATAAACAAATCTGCTTTTGCCCTATTGGCTATTTGCGCACGCTCTTCTAATTCAACAAAAACATCTGTAGTTCTTGTATAAATAACTTTAATATCGCTATAATTTTCTTCAATTAATTTTCCTAATTCTAGCGCTACAGCTAAAGCAACCTCTTTTTCTTTATGAATTGCGCCATTACATCCAGGGTCTTTTCCGCCATGTCCAGGATCAATAACAATTGTTTTAATTTGTTTTGGTGCTTTTGTTGTTAATTTAAAAGCGGGTAATATAATTAAACTTGTAAATAATAGTAATAACAATAAATATTTAATATTTTTAACGCTCTTCATTAATCAATTATGAATAGAATAAATAAACTATTGTAGCTTTGTAAATTGCATTAAAATTATAACTAAACAATTGATAATCACTAATCATAACAAAGTAGTTTTCTTCTGTATAATGTTAATATCTTTAATGGTAACATTAAATATAAATGCTCAATCTGTTAATGACTCGCTTAAAACAAACTCAACAATAAAAACACAAACAATTAGTACCGGCATAGAAAGTGAAAATGATGAAGGGCTGTTACATGTAGCCATTACATATAATGCAAAAGATAGTATTGTTTTTTTAAGAGATAGTAATAAAGTTATTTTATACGGTAAAGCTCATGTAGTTTATGACGAGATGGACATAACATCAGAAAGAATTGAAATTGATTTAAAAAATAATACTATTGGTGCTTTTGGAAAAAAAGATTCAAGCGGAAAATGGATTAATACCCCTGTATTTAAAGACGGAGAACAAACCATGGAAGCTGAAAAAATTTTATATAATTTAAAAACAAAAAAAGGAAAAATTTATAATGCAATGACAAAACAAGGAGAATTGTTGGTTATTGGTGAGCAAATTAAAAAAGATAGTACCAATATAATTTATATGCAAAACATGACTTGCATACCTTGTCAAGAAGCAGATGCAAGAACAAGATTTAAAGCAAGTAAAGCTAAAATAATTCCAAATGATAAAATTGTAACTGGCCCAATGTATTTAGAAATGGGAGGGGTACCAACACCATTAGGATTACCGTTTGGATATTTCCCTAATACAAAAAAACAAAAAAACGGAATATTAATGCCCACATTTGGAAATAATGCGTCGCAAGGATTTAATTTAAGAAACGCCGGTTTATATTGGGGTATAAATGATAAAACAAATTTTATTACTTATGCTGATATTTACACAAATGGAAGTTACGCCATACGAACAGTAAACAATTACAATATTTTATATAAATCTGTAGGTGTTGTAAACCTTGCGTATAATAGTTTAAATGTTGGTGATAAAGATATTCCTACTAGTTTTTCAAAACAAATTGGTTATAGTGTTGCTTGGCAACACGCCATGGATAATAAAAATAATCCAACAGTTAGATTTAGTGCAAATGTAAATTTTGTAAAAAACCAAGCCTATAATAGAATTAATGCTCAAAATTCTGCTCAGTTTTTACAAAACAATTTTATGTCAAACATTAGCTTTAGTAAAAGTTTTAAAAATTCATCATTAGGAATAAATGCAACACACAATCAAAGTTCAAGCAATAATACAAAGCCAGTAGAAATTTCGTTTCCACAATTAACCTATAACGTAAATCGTTTTTTTCCGTTTAAACGAGAAAATTCAGTTAAGCAAACTGTTTTAGATAAAGTTGGGATAAGCTATTTGTTAGAAGCGCGAAACACATTAAAAGGTTACGATAGCACTATTTTTAGAACAAGTGATTTTGAAAATAGATTGGCTTATGGTATTAGACATTCTTTACCTATAAGCACAAATTTTAACCTTGCTAAATATATTACAGTTACTCCGGCTATTAATTTAAGCTCTATGATGTACACAAAAAGTATTAGGCAAAATTTTATTATTGATACAACAACTTCACAAGGAGGCTATATTAAAACGGATACTATAAATGATTTTGTTGCAGGGTATGATGCTAATTTTACAACGAGCTTTAACACTAAAGTATTTTTTGATTATGCTTATAAAAAAGGAAAAGTAAAACAAATTAGGCATTTATTAATTCCAACTTTAGCTTATACGTATAGGCCAGATTTAGGTAAAGAACAAGTTGGTTTTTGGAAAAGTGTACAAACTAACAGTTTAGGAGCTACATCCAAATATTCTATTTTTCAAAATTCAATATTTGGAGGCCCTGCAGCCGGAGAACAAAATGCTGTTAGTTTAAATTTAAATAATAATTTTGAGGCTAAATTAAAACAAAAAACAGATTCAGGAATTACCTATAAAAAAGTAACCCTTTTACAAAATTTAAGTGTATTGGGAAGCTATAATTTTGCTGCAGATAGTTTTAATATGAGCAATTTGGGTTTAAGTGCAAGAACCGTGTTGTTTAAAAATTTTGATATAGTTGCAACTGCAGATTTTGATCCATATCAAAGAAGTAGAATTACTGGTAATAAAGTTAACGCTTTATTAATTGAGAATAATGGCACATTAGCCCAATTTAATACGGCAAATTTAGCCATTAATACAAGTATTGGTAGCGATAAATTAAAAGCAATACAAAATTTAAGAAAATCCCCAAATCAAAATAACGCAGCCGAACCTGGCGCAACTAAACAAAATACAAATGATGAAAAATTACCATGGGATTTAACTTTTAATTATAGCTTAGGGTTAACTAAAAACCACATCAGAAATATTATTTTACCTACACACGCATTAAATTGTAGAGCAAACATTCAACCTACAAAATTTTGGAAAATTGGTGTAACATCCGGTTTTGATTTTACAACTCAAAAACTTAGTTATACAAGTGTAAATATATATAGAGATATGAAATGCTGGGAAGCAAGAATTGACTGGGTACCATTTGGTTTAAGAAAAAGCTATTTTTTAACCATAAATATAAAAACAAGTATGTTAAGTGAATTTAAAATTCCTGTACAAAAACCTCCGGTAAATAATTTGTAAATTATAACATTAATGGTTTAACTTTTAATTATGAAGTTATTACTATTAAAAACAAATAATAAATTGAAAGCTGACATTTATAACAGGATGTACTTTAATCATAATTTAAGTATGATAAAAATCAGATAACAAAGATTACTAAAAAAATACCTTTACATAATGATATTTAGTGTAATTAGTTTTTAATTATGTTTATTGAAAACAATATATTAATTACGTGGGGTGCCGTTTCAAAAAAATACAAAAAGGGTGAATATGTATTTTTTGAGGGAGAGCATGCGAAGTTTTATTATCAAATAATAACAGGTAAAATAAAACTATCAAATACAAATCCCGAAGGGAAAGAATTTATACATGGTGAATTTAAAGATGGTTGTAGTTTTGGTGAACCCACTTTATTTATAAATGAATCTTACCCAGCAAATGCAATTGCAATGGAAGACTCGATAATAACAAAAATTAACAAAGAAAGTTTTTTTGAAATACTAAGTGAGTTTCCTGTTTATCAAATGAAATTTATTACCTTGCTTTCACAAAGAATTTACGACCAAACTATATCAACAAAAGAAATAATAAATAATTCTCCCGAAAAAAGAATTTTAGCTTTTTTAACCATGTATAAAATAAAAAACGCCATAAGCGATAAAGAAATAATTATACCATATACACGCCAAGAAATTGCTAATTATACAGGTTTGCGTGTAGAAACAATAATACGAACGCTAAGTAAAATGCAAACTAAAAACTTAGTTAAAATAGTGAACCGGAAATTAATGTATTAACTATGAAAATAAGCACACAACTTTGGACTAAAATTGCAATAATTAATTTATTAATTGTAGCCTCATTAGGTTTATTAATGCGCTACAAAATTGGATTTGATTTTCCGTATTTTTCTCAAAAAAACATTTTGCATTCGCACTCTCATTTTGCCTTTAGTGGATGGGTAACTCATTCTATTTATATTTTACTTGTACATTTTATTACACATAATATTACTCAAGAAAACACCAAACTTTATAATAAATTAATTTTAGTGAATTTAATTTGTTCCTATGGTATGTTAATTTCTTTTTTTACTACAGGTTATAGTTTCATTTCTATTGGTTTATCAACCGCAACCATAGTTAATAATTGTTTTTTTGCCTATTTTATATTTAAAGATTTTAATAAATTAACTACATACCATCCGAGTATCGCTTGGTTTAAATCTGCATTATGGTTTAATATTTTTTCATCTATTGGTACATTTTATTTAGCGTATATGATGGCAAGTAGAAATTTTAATGAATACTGGTACTTAGCCTCTGTGTATTATTATTTACACTTTCAATACAATGGATTTTTTACATTTACATGTTTAGGTTTAATTATAAATAAATTACCTAAATATGTGCCTCATTTTAAATACAATAAGTTAATTTTTATTTTATTTTTTACCTCTAGTATTCCTTCTTATTTTTTATCGGTTTTGTGGGCAAAACTTCCAATGTGGTTATATATAATAGTAATAATTTCTGCAATTGTTCAATTAGTAGGGTGGATAATGTTATTAAAAGACGTAAAACGTTTTCTTAAAATTGAACACTCATTGCCTCCTTTTTCAAAATTCATTTTTATGTTTGTAAGCTTAGCCTTTACAATTAAATTACTATTGCAACTTGGTTCAACAATTCCAGAAATTAGTAAACTTGCTTTTGGATTTAGGCCTGTAGTTATAGCTTATTTACATCTTGTTCTTTTAGGTGTAATTTCGGTATTTTTATTAGCTTATTTTTACACAGCACAAATTTTACATGTTGCTAAAAATACAATATTAGCATTAAGTGTTTTTTTAATTGGTGTTTTTTTAAACGAATTAGTTTTAGGAATCCAAGGTGTTGCTTCATTTATGTATTTTCCAGTTAAACATATAAATGAATATTTATTTGCAGTTGCAATTATAATATTTGTTGGTATGTTATTATTAGTTTATTCTCAAACTAAACATAAACATCATGCTCATAAATAATATTTATAGTGTTACGTGTTATTTCTGAAATTAAAAAATTACACTTGCGTTAAACGAAAAATTTCTTCCCATTCTGGGTATTTGCCCTATATCTAAATGTTCTCTATATTGCAAATTAAAAATATTTTCGCAAGCGGATGATAATTGTATTATTACAGATTTGTAGGTAATGTTTTTCGAAAATCTAAAATTAAATAAATTAAATGAGGGAGATTTTACATCTCCATAATCCAAATTAATTCTGTTTTGGGCTAATGCGTAATCATATTCTACTTGAAAGCTCCATAATTTAATTTTATACCTTAATGCCTGTTGTATTTTTAATGCTGGTACAAGTGGTAATGGCATTTTAGTGTTTGTTTCTGCAAATACATATTTAACAGAATTTATGTACGTAAAGTTTTGTATAAAATTAGCTTTTAATTGTGTTTCTACGCCTTTAGTTGTTGCGAAGGCAATATTTTTATATGTTTTTAAACCATAAGCGCCAATTGTCATTTGACTTAAGCCATCAAGCTTATATGAATATATATAATTATTTATATAATGATAAAATAAATTACATGATGCAACTATTGTAGTATTATCATATTGTAATCCTAATTCTGATTGAATTGATTGTTCAGGCTTTAGATGAATATTTCCAATATAATCATATTGATCTTGCCTATTAAATAAGTAATACCCGTATCTTTCATTGTTTGTTGGTAGTCTTTCTCCATAGGAAACACTTAGTTTAGCTAAAATAAGTTTATTAAATGATTTTGAATAAGCTATTGATCCGTTTTTTAAATTATTAATTAAATGGTTAGTTATATTTTCATTAAAAACTTTCCATTGTTTATAGCCAATTCCTTTAGTTGCATATTGTTTAAAATAATCTATCCTTCCGTTTAAACTTATTGATTGATTATAATTAAAATTTATATTATAGTTTAATGCTAAACCAAAATTATACAAATTATTTTCTGGTAATGTTTGCATGTACATTATAGGTTGTGCATAGGGATACATAACCATATCTGCTCTTGAAAAAACATTATGAAAATCAATCCTAAGTTTTAGTTTATTAAATAATTTTAATTCATTATAAAAACCTTTAGTGTTAGTCCAACCAGGCATATCCATGTGCATAGGAACATTACTACGGTGAGTATCATCCATTTGATGAAATATTTGATTATAATAAATTTTAAATTCATTTTCTGTAAGCCATTTAGTTTTTGGTTTATAATTATGTGTAACAGAAAATATTTGTGCATTAGCGTACCCAACATCCATTAACAATGCAGGATATCCTATATTTTTCCCCCAATCACCAATATAACTCGCATTAAATAGATTTTTATCGTTAATCTTAAACAAAACCGTTCCTCCAATATTTAATTTTTCGAAACCAGAATAAGGAATTTTAATACTATTACCAGAAAAATAATCATTAGCTTTTCTATAAGTTCCATTAATACGATAAGCAATTTTTTTGTACGATTGTTGTATAAAAGCTGTTGTGTAATATGCATTGTTGTTAGATAAATAGGTTTGTGAAAGTTGGCCATTTAATTTTGAGTTACAACTAAAACTTGGTGTTTTTAATTGCATATTAATTTGACCGCCTATAGTACTTCCATTTAATAGTCCTGAAGCACCATGTGTAACTTGAATAGAAGTAAGATTATTAGGTTCAACATAAATTGAAGCGGGATCCATTTTATCTGTACACGCACTGTATATCCGCATACCATCAATTGTTAAATTAGTTTGGCCAGATCCGTAACTTCTTAAAGTAGGCTCTAAGCCGTATGCACCACGTTTAATTAAATTTACACCAGACATTCTTGCAAGAATATCTTCAAGCGTAGCTGTTTTATTACTTTTATAAAAATCAAAAGAAGCATCTTTGTTTTCGTTTAATTCATAAACACAAACTTCGGTTAAGTTAATTGTTTTAACAATCGAGTCTTTACGAACATCTTGTCCATAAAGACTCGATAGAATTAAATAACACAGTAAACTATATTTAAAATAAGTCAGCACTAATTTAAAGTCATTTCAAAATACTGATCAGAACTAATTAAAGTACCATTTTTATAAATTTTTAATCTAACATACCATAAGCCTGTCATTGTGTAATTTACTTTTCCCTTATAATGACCATTTCCAGTATTAACAGGATTTACATTGTTGGGTGAGCCATGGTTCATACTCGGCATTTCTGGAGTTATTTCTATTGAATAATTATTAATTGAAGGATAATAATTAGAATTAATTTTTTGATGTAATACTATTTCAAAATTATTAATACCTACTTTAGGAGATGAAGGTTCAATTAACGATATGAATATTTTTTTTGAACTATCTAAAGTAAGCGTTGTACTTTTAAATTTAGTAGGAGAACTAAGTGCAACAGGTACATTAATATTGCCATTACCTGTTAAGCCATTTTTACTGTTTAAAAAATTAAGATTTAATGCCCATTCAGAAGCAGAACCAGGCATTGAGAAAACAACTGCTGCTTTAAAATAGCCATCAATTGTTGATGTTCCAACATGATTTTCTACAGGAGAACTATGAGTCATGGTTCCCATATTCATAATTGGGTTAATGCTTAAAACACCGTTATTTAAAGTTGATCCATCAATAGAATCATAAATAGCAACATAAATTTCATTATATCCTGTTTCTAAATCTTTAGGAGAATAAATAATTGCTTTAGCTTTTGCGCCGGTAATATATGTTTCGCCTATTTTTTTTAAATTATTGTTAGAAGGTGTTGCTACTGTTGTGTTCTCTTCTTCTTCAGGATTTTGATTTGTCTTTTTACATGAACTTATAAAAAGTGATACTACAAAAATTAGTAGTAAAAGGTTAATTTTTTTCATAAATTTTTATTTATAATGGTTTTATTAAATTGAATAAGATAAAATTGTTAAGTAGATCTACATAAACAAGTCATACAGACTTATATTATTATTTAACA
Organism: uncultured Akkermansia sp.; assembly: GCA_964487105.1. Taxonomy (GTDB): domain Bacteria; phylum Bacteroidota; class Bacteroidia; order B-17B0; family Aurantibacillaceae; genus Aurantibacillus. The sequence continues at coordinate 4,784 of CAZAPH010000028.1, read as the reverse complement.
TCAAAAGAAAAATTAATTCCACTAACTAGAAATAGTTTCTTTTATATGCTAAACTAATAATAACATTAAACAACTGGTGGATGGAAAATTGTTTTGAAAATTTTAAAATTATAATTCTGTGAATAATTAATACTACAATCTAGAATTATATTTTTAAAAAAAGATAATTGTAAAAAAGAATTATTAGAAAAGATTTGGGTTTCATTTATTTCTTTAATATTTTTATTAGATTTTTTCTCTTGATTATCTTGTGAATTAAGAATTTTTTTTAAATGACATTTACCTTTACATTTAAGTTTAGGTTTTGTTATATTTTCACAATATTTTTTAGTGATTTCATCTGTATTTAAAAAATATTCTGATAAAATAAATAATTTATTAAAACTAGTACACAACAAGCCTATAATTAAAACTATAATGGTTAAATTTCTCAAAGTCTTTAGTTGTTGTAAACAAAGCTATTGAATAAATTGATAAATAATAATGAGCAATATCATATAAAATTTATAACTATAATTAGATATAATTTCTTAATTGAACATTAATATTTGAATTTAATGAGTTAATATCGAAATAGTTTGTGTTAGAGTTTCTTATCTTTCCGATAGTATCAGAGTCGTTTCTATAATATTGAAGATAATATGTTCCTTCATATTTTATTTTTTCTAATATCCTTATCATTTGTTCAATATCTGCATGTGAATGCAAATCTGAATGTACTGTAGTTCTAACTTCAAAAGGGAATTTAATTTCTGAAAGAAAATTTAATGTTTTAGAAAACTTATTAAATAAGTTGGATTTTGTTAATTCAAAAAATTTAGTGTTTGTTGTTTTAAAATCTAAAGCTATGTAATCAATGAGTTGCTCATCAATAAAATTTTTTATTCTATCCGGATAGCTTCCGTTGGTATCTACCTTTATTAAAAAACCAAGTTCTTTAATTTTTATTAATAATTCTTTTATTCGTTTATGCGAAGTGCATTCTCCTCCACTTAACACAACCCCATCTAATAAGCCTTTTCGTTTATTTAAAAAATTTAATGTTTCGTTAAATGATATTTTTCCTTTACCAAAAACTATATCTGGATTATAACAATATACACACCTCATATTGCAGCCCGCAAACCAAAGGATGCAGGCTGCTCTATCAGGATAGTCTAACAAAGTAAAAGGAGTGATGTTGTAAATAGGCTTAACTACATCTAAACTCTGTAAAGTGTTTGCGTTGTTTATGTTCTCCCTTTTTTCCAATGTTAAAACTTTCTACTGGTCTGTGATACCCCATTACACGGGTATAAACTAAACATTTTGTTCTTTGCTCATTAAACTGTAGTAACAGTTCTTTGTTGTTGTGTGTGTTCATAATTGTTATTTTTTAGGGTTAGTTTATTTAATAATTCATTATCGCATTTTGGGCAATACTCATGCTCACCCGAAAGATAACCATGCGTAGGGCAAACACTAAATACAGGAGTTACCGTTATGTAAGGCAAACTAAAATTTGAAATAACTTTTTTAACTAAATTTCTGCAAGCCTCTGGAGTGCTTATTTTTTCTCGCATATATAAATGCAAAACAGTGCCACCTGTATATTTACATTGAAGTTCGTTTTGTAACAATAAAGCTTCAAAAGGATCGTCGGTATGGTTTACAGGAATTTGTGAACTATTAGTATAATATATATTTTCGTCAATACCAGACTGAATAATTTCGTTATATCTTTTTTTATCTTCTTTTGCAAATCTATATGTAGTACCTTCTGCCGGTGTAGCTTCAAGATTATAAAGATTACCCGTTTCTTCTTGATACTTTTGCATTTTTGTTCTGATATAATCTAATATTTCAGAGGCTAAATTAATTCCTGAAATAGAAGTAATATTATCTGTGTTATTGCTAAAATTCAAAATCATTTCGTTAATTCCGTTTACACCAATTGTAGAAAAATGATTTCTGAAATGAGGTAAATATCTTTTTGTATAAGGATAAAGTCCTCTATCATACATTTCTTGAATAAAAACTCTTTTCTTTTCTAATGTTGATTTTGCTATTTCTAATAAAAAATCTAAACGCTCGTACAATGCATTAATATTTCCTTTATACAAATATCCTAATCTTGCCATGTTAATTGTTACAACACCTATACTTCCAGTCATTTCAGCGCTGCCAAATAAACCATTTCCTCGTTTCAATAATTCACGTAAATCTAATTGTAAACGGCAACACATACTCCTAACGGCATTAGGTTTATACGCTTTTTCGTTTTCAACTTTATTTCCAAATTCATCGATTTTATATTGACTACCGATAAAATTTTGAAAATATGAAGAGCCTATTTTAGCGGTATTCTCAAATAACAAATCTGTATTCTCTCCATACCAATCAAAATCTTCGGTAATATTAACAGTAGGTATAGGAAATGTAAAGGGTTGCCCATTTGAATCTCCTTCTGTCATTACAGTATAATACGCTTTATTTATCATGTTCATTTCTTTTTGAAAATGTTCATAGCGTAAATCTATTAAATTAGAAACTCCTCTTTCTTGTGCAAATACTACTAAATCAGAGTCGTTTAAATTTTCAAACAAGTGATGGTTATTACGAGTTGGCATTTGCTCTTTTAAATCAGATGGAACTACCCAATCAAGTGTAATATTTGTAAAAGGAGATTGCCCCCAACGCGCAGGAACATTTAGATTATAAACAAAACTTTTTACTGCTTTTAATACTTCGTGATAAGATAATTTATCTTTAAAAACGTAAGGCGCCAGATACGTGTCAAAAGAACTAAACGCTTGCGCACCAGCCCACTCGCTTTGTAAAATTCCTATAAAGTTAGCCATTTGTCCTAATGCTTCTCTAAAATGAGATGGGGGGCGACTTTCTACTCTACCTCTAATGCCATTAAACCCATCATTTAACAATGCTCTTAAACTCCACCCGGCACAATATCCTGTTAAACAATCTAAATCATGTATGTGTATATCACCATTTCTATGTGCATAACCTTCTTCTTGCGAATACACTTTATCTAACCAATAATTTGCAATAATTTTTCCTGCCACATTATTTACTAAACCTGCATTAGAATATGATGTATTAGCATTTGCATTAATTCTCCAATCTGTTTGCCCAATATATTCTTCAATAGTTTGTGTGCTATTTACGTATGTTGTGTTACTATCAATATCTGGTGTGATTTGACGTTGCAACTTTCTAGTATGCCTATATAACATAAAAGAGCGCATAACATTAAAATGTTTTTTTGCATATAACTCTTTTTCAATAATGTCTTGAATTTCTTCAACACTCCAAGTGTCTTTACTATCTAGTTTCAAAATAACATTTGAAAAAACATCTTCATCAATTGTTACATTTTCACTTTTAAACCCTTTAATTATAGCGTCTTTAATTTTAAATAAATCAAGAGGCTTATACTCACCATTTCTTTTAATTACGTACTTTTCCATACTTTGTAAACTGTTAATTTTTTTATTTGTTTTATATTAATTAATTTTTAAGCAACTTAAACCGCCATCAACACTTTTGGCCATTTGTGTTAAACTTGTTTTTTTTACCATTTTTAATAAATCTTTTTTTATGAATTTAAATTTATGGTGAACCGGACAAGGTTGTTCTTCTGAACATTTTTTTAAACCTAGAACACATTTTTTTTCATATAACTTACCATCAATTGCAATTACAATATCTGTTAAATTAATTTTTTTAAGTTTTTTATCTTCTACAATAAATCCGCCCGTTGCTCCTTTAACAGATTTAATAATTTTTGCTTTTGATAATTTTTGTAGAATTTTACCTGTAAAGGCTTCTGGAGAGTCAATTTCTCTAGAAATATCTTTCAAATTAGAACGTTCTCCTTCTTGAGTTCTTTGAGCAATGTATATTGTTGCTCTTATTCCATATTCACATGCTTTAGTAAAAATCATTTCAATTTATGTATTATGTTTTCAAAAATAAACATAAAATATAAATCGGACATTTTTATCTTATTTAGTTATAAACATTTTATAATTAATATTTTTTACTAAATAGTTAAGTCTCTAAAAAACATTTAAACCCTTTTAAATTAAAGTTTTCTGGCTTTTAGTTTAAAAATTATCAGGATTATGATCCAAATCAGAAAATAAAAATTAAAATGGTTGTAAATTAGATTAACAAAATAATAAATGATTAAGTATGTCATTATCCATTTTAAAAACAACGCTGTTAATTATTATAACATCTCTTTGTTTTGCATCGTGCAAAAAAGATAAAACTAGTGAGTTAGGAAATAACACTTCAGAAATTCCACAATGCTCTATACAATTTTATGTTACCGTAAAAAGCAACAATCTATCTGTTATTTGGGATTCATTAAATAATATTAATGCAGCAGGAAATATCTATAGTATTAATAAGTTGAATTTGTTTATCGCTAATATATCTTTAAAAAAAGACGACGGAACTATTTATAAGAATAATAAAATATATTATGTTAATCCACGTTTAAACACTAAAAATTCTTTTCAATTAGATTCTATTCCAATAGGAAATTACATTGAGTTTTCTTGTATAATGGGAATTGACTCGTTACGAAATGTGAGTTTAGGATTAGAATCAACAGTAGATAATATTAACATGGCATGGCCAAATGGTATGGGAGGTGGTTATCATTTTATTAAAATGGAAGGGCATTATATAGATACAGCAGGTATTGTGCGTGGTTATGCTGTACACTTAGGTAAAAATGAAAATTTAGTAAAAATTAAACTCACAAAATCTCTCTC
>CAZAPH010000027.1:0-29382 GCA_964487105.1 uncultured Akkermansia sp. | reverse complement strand
ATGTGTGCATGTAATTGTAGATCATACGCCTACTAAAAGTATAAATAACGTTAATTTTGTTTGCCCTAACGTTCCATTAAACATCTATGCAAATGGTGCAAATACAATTGAATGGACCTATAATGGAAATTATTATTTAGGAAACCCTTTAACATTTACGCCAACCAAAAACACTGTTTTAGTAATTAAAGGGTATCAAGGCGCATGTTCTACTTTTACATCTGTTAATGTTAATGTAAGTAATTTATTGGCAAGTATTAATGCGGAAAGCAATTATGTTGAATATCCCGGAAGTCTTACTTTCACTAATACTTCATCAAATTATCAATCTGTTTATTGGGATTTTGGAAATGGACAATCAAATAGTAATTCAAATGTAGTTTCAAGTTCATTTGAAACACCAGGGAAATATTTAGTTACATTAATTGCTAAAGATGAAAATGGGTGCGTTGATACTTTATATTATCCTATTGAATGTGGATGTACAAATCCTGATTTATTTATTCCAAATACGTTTACACCCAATGGCGATGGTGTAAATGATGAGTTTAAAATTTATGGTGGTTTTTGTGTTGAAAAATTTGAATGTGTAATTTTTGATAGATGGGGAGCTGAATTAAAAACAATTAAAAATTTTGATGAAAGTTGGGACGCTTTTTACAAGGGTAAATCAGTTGAAGTTGGTGTTTATAATTATCGCATTACATCTAAGTTATATAATGGTAAACAAATTTCTAAAACTGGGCATGTTACAGTGTTAAGATAATTGAAATTTATTCTCCCCAACCAAAATCTGTTAAGTCTCTTCTATCTTTTTTAGTTGGTCTGCCTTCTCCTTTATTGCGTTTTAAATTTACCTTAAAAAAAGCACTTGGTAATTTTTCTGAATTTGATTGCGGTTCAGATTTATCAACGTAATGTTGTTTTGCAATTTCGTAACTTCCTCTTTTATCAATTAAACTTTTTACTTCGATAATTTTTTTTGTTATACCTATACTTAAAGTAAAAGTTTCGCCTATTTTAACAATGTGGCTAGGTTTAAAATTACAGCCATTTAATTTTACTTTACCTCCTTTTATGGCATCGCCAGCTAGAGTTCTGCTTTTGTACATTCTAATAGCCCACAAATAGGTATCGGCACGAATTTCTGAATTCAAATTAATTGCGTTTTATTAAAAATTTTGATTTGTAAATTTGGTTTGAATCAGTTAACCAAATAATATATAAGCCTTCGTTTAAATTATTTAGTAAAATATTACCATAACCATTATTGGTTACTAATTCAATAGATTGTACAGGAGAGCCATTGTGGTTATAAATAAAACCAATTAATTTATTTTTTTGAGTACTAACATTAAAATTTAAAATTTGAATGGTTAATGGCGTACTAATGTTTGTAAGCGGGTTTGGATAAATTAGTAGTTTTGGTAAAGTTACACTTTCTAAATAAATTCGTTTTATTGGAGATATTTCAGTTCCAATTAATTCAACTTTATAGTAATGCGTTAAATTTGATGATGGTCCTGAATGTAAAAAGCTTTTGGTTATATCTTCAGTATTTGAACCACAAATTCCGGGGTCTTCAAAAACTTGAATAAAGTTTAATGAATCTACGCTATGCCATATTTTATAACCGTTACATGGCGCACCTTTTGAAATGGTAAAACGTACTTCAACATTACCATTAACGTTATATAAATTAAAATTAGTTATTCTGTTTGCTTTAGCAAAATAAAAAAAACTTATTAAAAGTATTCCAAAAACATTTTTATTTACTCTTCTGTAATCCAATAATAATTTTGAGTGTTGTTGTAATATAAAAATACAACATAGGTTCCTTTTTTAAGCTGTAATTTTTCAGTATCAATTAACAAGTTATTGTTACCTTTTTTGAGTTTTTTATTTTTATAAATAATTAATTCACTTTCTGGTTTAAGCGCGTTGTATATAGCCACACTAATTTTTGTTTGAGCCGCACAATTAAGTTTTAAATTAATTTTTTCTTTAAAAACTAAATTTTCATTAAGCAATGTAATTTCTTTTTTAGTTTGATTGGTATTGTAAATATTAGCAATACTGTCATTAAATAATGCAGTGTGGATACTTAAATTTAAATTGTGTAATTGCATCCAAATTGGCCTTACCACGTTATTTACTGCACTTAAACCAATATAATCACCAAAAAATATTAATTTATTTGGATGAAATGATTCTTCATTTATTTTGTAATATTCAAACTTTAATCCTCCATTTTTACTTATTGCCATATAAACGTCTGTTAAATCGCCACTGATGTGATTTTGCCGACTATAATATAAAATGTAAATATAACCTGTTGTTTGATCGATGGTTAAATAAGGCATAAATTGTTCTTTGTGGTTGGGGTGATAGGTTACAAGTATAGGTTCGCACCAATTTTCACCTTCATCATCAGAAAAAGTTAAAAAAACATCTTTATTTTTTACGCCATTTTTTTCATCACTCCAGCAAATGTAAATCCTCCCTCTATTTGGCCCATTACTATAGTCGCACGTAGTAAAAGGTAATCCATTAGCTCTAAATAAACCATCTACTTTTTGATCCCAACCGTTTTTAATAGGATTAATAATTTTTTCTTGTTTTAAAAAAGTATTTCCTCCATCTAAACTTTTTGTAAAACATAATCCTTTTGGTCCAGCCCAGGCAATATAAATTTGCCCTTTTTCTCCAATACAAGGCACAGCGCCTTCAACGGTACTATCACTATCTAAACAATCTCCTGCAAACGAACTTATTCTTAGCGGTTCAGTCCAAGTTATTCCTCCATCTTTACTATTACTGTATCTAATAATAGTTGAGTCTGTTTTAAGTTTACTTTCATATTTATCAAATTGTGTCCAGCTAACATGTATAAAATTTGTTTTCGGATCAACAGCAACCCAATGTTTATCTTGTACTTTTGAACCATTTTTTCCAAAAGCAAAACAAGTATCGTAAGTTTTACCAAAGTTTTTACTTTTATTTATTACAATTCTATCAATCCAACTTCCATCGTTTAATATTTTTTTATTAGGGTTACTTAAATTCATAAAATAAGCGGTTTGAGTAGTGTCCCAAAACACAACAGGGTCGCCATAAACGCCATATGGATAGCAGTTAACTTGTGTGCGTTGCCAAGTTAGCCCAGCATCACTACTATAATATGCGCTATTTAAATTAGAACCTGCAATAATTTGGTTTGTGTTTTTGGGGTTAATAGCAATACACACTTCTTCAGGCTCATGTTGCTTACTAATTAATATATTAGGAATTTGAGCAGTAAGTAATTGTGTTATAAAAATTAGTAGTAGTATAAAATTTTTCATCAGCCTTAAATTTAAAAACTATTTATGGTAATAAATTATTACTTTAGCGTTTCTTTTTTAACATGGAAAAACAAGTAATAAATAATTACATTAATTCGAATAAAGATAGATTTTTAAATGAGTTAATTGAGCTATTAAGAATACCATCAGTAAGTGCAGATAGCAAATATAAAAACGATGTAGAAAAAACGGCTGAAGCCATAAAACTAAGGCTAATAGAGGCTGGTGCTAATAATGTTGAAATTTGTAAAACAGATGGGTATCCGGTAGTTTATGGCGAAAAAATAATTGACCCTATAAAACCAACCGTTGTAGTTTACGGCCATTATGATGTGCAACCCTCAGATCCAATTGAGTTATGGGATAGCCCTCCATTTGAACCTGTAATTAAAAAAACAACTATTCACCCCGATGGAGCTATTTTTGCACGAGGAGCCTGTGATGATAAAGGCCAAATGTATATGCATATAAAGGCTTTTGAGTTAATGATGAAAACAAATACATTGCCTTGCAATGTAAAATTTATGATAGAAGGTGAAGAAGAAGTTGGATCGCCAAGTTTAGGGCCATGGATTATAAAAAATAAAGAAAAATTAAAAGGAGATGTGATTTTAATTTCAGACACAAGTATTATAGCAAATACTACACCAAGTATTGATATTGGCTTACGTGGGTTAGCTTATATGGAAGTTGAGGTTACAGGCCCTAATAGAGATTTACACAGTGGTGTTTATGGTGGAGGTGTTGCTAACCCAATAAATATTTTATGTAAAATAATAGCTAGTTGTCATGATGAAAACAATCATATTACAATACCTGGGTTTTATGATAAAGTTTTAAATGAAACCGATGATTATAAAAGAGAGCTAAATGCAGCTCCTTTTAGCATTGAAGAGTATAAAAAAGATTTAGCTATTGAAGATGTTTATGGAGAAAAAGACTATACTACTTTTGAGCGTACCGGTATTAGACCTACACTTGATGTAAATGGAATATGGGGTGGATATACTGGAGAAGGCGCTAAAACGGTATTACCTAGTAAAGCGTTTGCAAAAATAAGTATGCGTTTAGTACCAAATCAAAACAGCGATGAGATAAGCGCAATTTTTCAAAAATATTTTGAAAGCGTTGCTCCAAAAGGCATAAAAATAGTGGTAAAACCACATCATGGCGGAGAGCCTGTTGTAATTAGCACCAACAGCGCTGGATACAATGCGGCAAGTATGGCTATGACGGATTCTTTTGGCGTTAAACCGGTAATTACTCGAGGTGGTGGAAGTATTCCTATTGTAGCTTTATTTAAAAAAGAATTAGGTTTAGATAGTATATTGTTAGGTTTTGGTTTAGATAGTGATGCTTTACACTCTCCAAATGAACATTATGGTTTATTTAATTATTATAAAGGGATAGAAACTATTCCTCTTTTTTATAAATATTTTACAGAATTAAGTAAATAATGGGCTTAAGTGATTGGATTGCAACCCTTGGCGTAACTTTATTATTATTTGCATTTGCATTAAATGTTACCAAAAAAATTAACGCAACCAACAAATGGTATTTACTACTAAATGTAATTGGTGCCGGGTTAGCAGGTATAAGCAGTTATATGATTGGGTTTTGGCCCTTTGTAATTTTAGAAAGCGTATGGGTAATAGCCAGTTTAATACCATTATTAAAAAAATGAAAATTAATAATATTTTTATAATGGTTACATTAATGTTTTTGTCTTGTAAAAGCATTAAAGAGCCTGAGTACACAGGAATAAAGGGGTTTAAAGTAAATAAAATTGATTTAAAAGGCATTGATGCCAACATTGACTTAGGCGTAAAAAATCCTAATTCTTTTGGATTTAGTGTTTATAAAAGTTCGTTTAATGTAAGTGTTGGTGGCAAAATTATTGGAAAAGCAAAAAGCACAAAACGTGTTTTTATAAAACCAAACGAAGAAAAAAACTATACTTTTCATTTAAAAGGTAGTTTTGAAGGTATGCAACTAACTGAGGTTATACAAATGGTAAGTGGTGGTTTAAAAGGAAACATTAATTTAACAGGTAAAATTAAAGTAGGTAAATTTTTAATCCGCAAAGGGTTTCCGGTAAATCTTAATGAAAGGTTTAAGTACTAAACCACCTATTTCGCCCAAATTTCTTTAATAATTTAAGGCAATTTTATTTGTTATTTAGAAAATTTATATATCTTTACTTTAACAAATTAACCAAACATGAATATTTTTGTAAGCAATATTAGCTTTAAAGTAAGAGAACAAGCACTTAGTGAACTATTTAGTCAATATGGACAAGTTACTAATGTTAGAATTATTAAAGATAAAGAAACCCGTAGAAGTAAAGGTTACGGCTTTGTTGAAATGGAAAATGATAGTGAAGCACAAAATGCAATTAATGCGTTAAATGGAACTATGCATTTTGAAAGAAACATTGTAGTAGCTGAAGCTAAAGGTAAAAAAGAATCAGATTCTGCACCTCAAGGATAAATTTTTATACATATAATTTTGTGAGCTCAAGTTTTACTTGGGCTTTTTTTTATGAAACTCACCAACTACATTTACAAGGCGGACTAAATTCAATTTGCGTATTAGGCAAGTAATTTTTTAATTCGTTTTGTTTTTCTAGGGGGATTAAAATATTTCTTAAATCCATCCATTTAAGTTTTTTAAGTTCTTTCATGCTTTCGGGCCATGCTTCTAATTCGTTACTCCAAATATCTGCATATTCCAAATTTTCAAGTAAACCAAAACTATAAGGAATGCGTTCTATACTATTTTGGTTTAGGTTTATATGTTTTAGGTTTTTTAAATCGCCAATGTGCGCCGGTATTTTTTGTAAACCACATTTGCTTAAAATTAAAACTTGTAATTGAGGTAATAAATTAAAAGAATCTGGTAAATATTTAAAATTATTTTTACTTAAATCTAAGTATTGTAAATTTTTAAATTTAAAAATCTCAATTGGAAATTCTTTTAATTTTTGTTTTCTTAAAACTAATTTTACAACAGATTCTGGATTTTTTTTAGCCGAATCTAATGAAATTTCTTGTGGTAAATTAGCTAATGTTAAACTATCAAGTAATTGTGCTTTACTATTGCAATAAATTAAACTAAAAATTAAAATACTTAATAGTTTCATTTTAATAAATTTAAACAGGTTTGCTTATCTATTTTTATTTGTAAAATAAGCTCTTCTAAGCTATCAAATTTTATCTCATTACGCAAACGCTTTATAAAATTTATTTTAATAGTTTGGTTATATAAATCACCATCAAAATCAAAAATATTTACTTCTTGTTTAATGTTTAAAGAGCTTTCAACAGTTGGGTTAGTGCCTATATTCATCATTCCAAAAAATGTTTTGCCTTCAATTTCAACCGAAACAAAATAAACGCCAATTTTAGGAATTAATTTATTGGAATCCATTATTTTTAAATTAGCTGTAGGAAAACCAATTTTATTGCCTAATTGTTTCCCTTTTATAACTAATGCTTTTGTAAAATAAGCATGCCCCAAAAAATTTTTAGCTAATTCAACATCTCCTAGTTCTAAAGCTTTTCTAATTTTACTACTACTAATTGTAATGTTATCAATATCTTTAGCGCTAATTTCTTCAACTGTAAAATTATATTTTGTACTAAATTTTCTAAGTAATTGAAAATCACCTTCTCTGTTTTTGCCAAACTTGTGGTCGTAGCCGATTATTAAGTGTTTTACGTTAAGTTGTTTAATCAGTATTTCAGCTATGTATTTTTCAGCATCTATGCTTGCAAAATCTCTGTCAAATGGGTAAACAACTGTTACATCAACACCATAACTTTTCAATAAATCTAATTTTTCGTTAGTTAAACTTAATAATTTTAAGTCTGTTTGCTCAGGAAATAAAATTTTACGCGGATGTGGGTCAAAAGTTAGCACAACCGTTTGTAAGCCTAATGTTTGTTTAGCTGTTTTAAGCTGATACAGTAGTTTTTGGTGCCCTAAATGTACACCATCAAAAGTACCAATCGTTGCAACGCAAGGTTTTTCAATTCTAAAATTAGGAGTATTTGAAATGGTTAGCACAGCGCAAATTTATATTAATTAACCTCATTTTATAAAAACTAACTAAAAATGTTAACAAATTGCTTTTATTATCCTTAAAAAAGCACTACTTTTGCACCCAAAATTTAAAAACAATCAATAATGTCTAAACAAGTTGGCAAAATTGCACAAGTTATTGGTCCTGTAATCGATGTTAGATTTGATATTGCAGGCAGTAAATTACCTAATATATTAGATGCCTTAGAATTAGTAAAAGGCGGACAAAAAGTAGTTTTAGAAGTTCAACAACACATTGGTGAAGATACAGTACGCACCATTGCCATGGATAGTACCGATGGTGTTTATAGAGGAATGGAAGTTGTTGCAACAGGAAAAGCAATTACAATGCCAACTGGTGATAAAATTAAAGGGCGTTTATTTAATGTAGTTGGTGAAGCTATTGATGGTATTGATACTATTAATAACGAAGGAGGATACGCTATTCATCGTCAACCACCAAAATTTGAAGATTTAAGTACTAGTACAGAGGTGCTTTTTACTGGTATTAATGTAATTGATTTAATAGAGCCTTACGCAAAAGGAGGTAAAATTGGGTTATTTGGAGGTGCGGGTGTTGGTAAAACTGTATTAATTCAAGAGTTAATTAATAACATTGCAAAAGGACACTCAGGTTATTCAGTATTTGCTGGAGTAGGTGAGCGTAGTCGTGAGGGTAATGATTTATTACGTGAGATGATTGAAAGCGGTATTGTAAAATACGGAGATGCTTTTAAACATAGCATGGAAGAAGGAGGCTGGGATTTAAGCAAAGTGGATAAAAACGAATTACAAAAATCACAAGCATCATTTGTATTTGGTCAAATGAATGAGCCTCCTGGAGCTCGCGCGCGTGTTGCTTTAAGTGGTTTAACAATGGCCGAGTATTTCCGCGATGGCGAAGGAAGTGGACAAGGAAAAGATATTTTATTCTTTATTGATAATATATTCCGTTTTACACAAGCTGGTTCTGAGGTTTCTGCTTTATTAGGCCGCATGCCAAGTGCCGTAGGTTACCAACCAACGTTAGCAACAGAAATGGGGCAAATGCAAGAGCGTATTACCTCTACTAAAAAAGGCTCAATTACATCAGTGCAAGCGGTTTACGTACCAGCTGATGATTTAACTGATCCGGCTCCTGCAACAACTTTTGCTCACTTAGATGCAACAACTGTATTAAGTCGTAAAATTGCCGAGTTAGGGATTTATCCTGCTGTAGATCCATTAGATTCTACATCACGTATTTTAACGCCTGCAGTTTTAGGTGATGCACATTACAATTGCGCACAAGCTGTAAAAGGAATTTTACAACGTTATAAAGAGTTACAAGATATTATTGCCATCTTAGGTATGGATGAATTAAGTGAGGAAGATAAATTGGTAGTACACCGCGCTCGTCGTGTACAACGTTTCTTATCTCAACCTTTCCACGTTGCTGAACAATTTACAGGATTAAAAGGCGTGTTTGTAAGTATTGAAGATACAATTAAAGGCTTTAACATGATTATGGATGGTAAAGTTGATGAATATCCAGAGGCTGCATTTAACTTAGTTGGTACAATTGAAGAAGCAATTGAAAAAGGTAAAAAGATTTTAGCAGAAGCTAAGTAATTTTTTAAAGTTCAAAAAAAATGAAATTAGAAATAATTACTCCCGATAAAAAACTTTTTGAAGGCGAAGTTAAATCGGCTATTTTTCCTGGGAGCGAAGGTAGCTTTGGCGTTTTAAATAACCACGCTGCAATGATTGCTACTTTAATGAAAGGTAAAGTAGAATTAATTGAAGAAAACAACAATAAACTTGAATTTAATGTAAATGGAGGAGTAGTTGAGGTTAATAAAAACAAAGTTATTGTTTTAGCTGAATAGTTTTAATTAAATAGATTTTAAAGCCCTTTTTGTAAAAAAAGGGCTTTTTTATTTATAAATTTTAATTTAATAACTAAACCCACATTAATTTAAAACACTTTATAGCTTTTATGATTTCAAAAGCGTTGATTTAGTATATAAATGCCACAAATTATATGGAATTTTTAATTTTGTGCACAATAGATCAAGCTAAAACGTGGTATAACGTTTAAATACCTATCAAAATTATTCCACTTTTCAGTTTTTCTTACTTTATAGAAACTTAAAATAAAACATTTTATATATTTGTTTATTAGCTAAAATTACCGCATTTAAGAAATGTATAATATAAATAAAAAATACTATTTTCTAACATTTGTTTTTTGTTTTGCATTAGTTTCAAATTACTTTTCACAAAAGTATAGTTTTACTAATTTTAATATAGACGATGGGTTACCTCAATCTACTGTGTATGAAATTTACCAGGATAAATTAGGGTTTTTATGGATTGGAACTGACGGAGGAGGTTTAAGCAGATACGATGGTTATAGATTTAAACAGTTTGGTAAAAAAAATGGATTAAATGGAAACGTAATTAAAAAAATTATTGAAGACAATAAAAATAACATTTGGATTGCTACAAATAATGGCCTTTATTATTTAAAAAACGATTCAATTTTTATATTAAAAGAAATACCTAATAATAATTCAATTTATTTTACATCAGTAATTATTGATAGTAAACAAAACATTTGGGCTACAAGTACAGGTAACGGAATATATAAAATTAAAAATGTTGAAGGGAAATTTATTGTAAAAAACTATTCTACTTCTGATGGGTTAAGTAGCGATCATGTTTTTGATATATGTGAAGATAAACAAAACCGAATATGGGTTGCTGCTTATGGAGCGGGAATTGATATACTAGATGGAGAAAATAATATAATCAAGAATGTTAATTTAAATTCAAAAGAACTAAATGAAATAATAAGTTTAAAATGTGTAAATAAGTCAACAGTAGCCTTTGGAACTAGGTTTGCCGGAGCTTATTTAATAAATACTGAAATTACAAAAAAGACGTCTTATAGAATAATTAATGGTACGCAAAATAATCAAGTTTGGAGCTTTTCGATTGATGAAAATAAGAATAGTTTTGTTGCAACAGATAACAATGGTGTAATTTGCAATGAAGATGAATATAGACTTGATAATACTGTTGGATTAATATCTAATAAGGTTTTTAAAGTTTTTTTTGATAAAGAGAAAAATTTATGGATAGGCACTAATCAGGGTTTAGTAAAATACTCTGGCTCAAAGTATGTATTTATTACACCTCGTGAATTACCGGAATTAACAGAAGGCACAACAATTGTTCAAGAAGAACCTCAAGTTTATTGGATAGGATCAAATTCTGGTATCTATAAAATTCATTACAAAAACAATAAAAGCACTATTTTAAAACATATTACTTCAAATGATGGTTTACTATCAAACGAAATAAAACATTTATGCATAGCGAAAGATAAATCAATTTGGATATCAACACAAGCTGGATTATCTAAATACGATGGTAAACGAATAATTAATTTTAATGAGGAAAATGGGTTGGCAGGAAACTCTGTAAATTATGTAATTAACGATAGCAAAGGTAGATTTTGGGTTGGGACATCAGGAGGTTTAAGTTTAATAAATGAGAAAAATGAACTCTCAAACATGTCTGAATCTAATGGATTAGTTCATAATGAGGTAACTTGTTTATTTGAAGACTCTAATAAGAATGTATGGATAGGAACCTATGGTGGTTTAATGAAATTTGATGGCGAAAAACTCGAAACTTTCACTGAAAAAAATGGTTTAGATGAAAAAAAAATAAACTGCTTAACTCAAAATAAAAAGGGATCTCTACTTATAGGAACATTTGGCGGCGGTATATATGAATACAATATAAATACAGATAGTAATAAAATAAAATTATTATGTTCAGAAACTATGCTTACATCTGGAAATATCACAACACTTAAATTTAAAAACGACAGTGTTTTAATTGCCGGAACTAACTTAGGTTTAAATAAAATTTTATTTGACAAAAACAATAAAATAAAATCTATTCAGCAAATTGGCAAGCTAAACGGGTTTGAAAATTTAGAAAATAATATTAATAGTGTTCTAAAAGATAGCGACAATAATTTTTGGTTTGGTACAACTAAGGGTGTTACAATTTATCAATCTAAGTACGATATAATTAATTTAATTAAACCAATAATAAATTTAAAGAGCATTAAGGTAAATGATAAAGCAATTTTAAACGCAAACAATATTACCTTAAATCATAATCAAAATACTTTAAAAGCAAGCTTTGTATCTATTAGCCTTACTAGCCCACAGGCAAATATGTATTTTTCAAAATTGGTTGGTTTAGATTCTAATTGGAATAAATTATTAATTGATAAAGATGAAATGATTGATTTTGTTTCAACTGAATATAAAAATTTACAACCCGGTAAATATCAATTAATGCTTAAATCAAAAAACAATGATGGTATAGAATCTGATGTTTACTCAATTAATTTTGAAATTAAACAACCTTACTATAAAACAACCTTATTTATTATTTTATGCATAATTACATTTATAATAATTGTTTATTTATTTTTTAAATATCGTGAACGTAATTTAATAAAAGAAAAAGAAAAACTAGAAGCCATTGTTACAGAGCGAACATCGGAAGTTGTAGCAAGTAAAAAAGAAATAGAAAAACAAAAGGAATTAGTAGAGTTACAAAAGCACGAAATTACCGACTCTATTAATTATTCTAAGCGCATACAAAATGCAATTTTACCCGAACAAAGTTTATTATTTAATAATTTCAAAAATAGTTTTATACTTTATAAACCAAAAGATATAGTAAGTGGAGATTTTTATTTTTTTGCACAAGGCGCCTCAAATAAGTTTTACATTGCAGTAGCTGATTGTACGGGGCATGGGGTACCAGGTGCGTTTATGAGTATGATTGGGAGTAAAGAACTAAGCGAAGTAGTTAAAAACAATCATCAACCATCTACAATTTTAAGCGCATTAAATATTGGAATAAGAAAAACGTTAAAGCAAAGTAATTTAGAAATTGGAATTAAAGATGGAATGGATATTGCCTTTATTTCGATTGAAAAAGATGAAAAAAACGAATTGTTAAACATCTCATTTTCTGGCGCAAATAGGCCGCTTTGGGTTTTGAAGAAAAACTCTAAAGAAATAACAGAAATAAAGGCAACCAAAACAGCAATTGGTGGTTATACTCAAGATGATCAAGTTTTTGAACAACACGATATTAAATTAGAAAAAGGCGATTCATTTTATTTATTTTCTGATGGTTATGCCGACCAATTTGGAGGCAATTCTGGCAAAAAAATGATGACTAAACGTTTTAAAGAAATTTTAATTGAAAACTCAAATATACCTATGAATGAACAAAATGTTTTACTCTCAAATTATTTTACAAATTGGATGGGCGAAACTAATGAACAAGTTGATGATGTTTTAATAATTGGTATTATAGTTTAATTTACTTCTTAATGAAAATAAAATTTCCACCTTCATCGCCTGCTTTAGAAATAGGATTAAAATCTGGTGACTGATCTGAATTGTTTGTAACAGGAATTTTTATTTTATTATATAATTGTGAAGCATCAAAATATTTGGCCGAATTATTTTTTAGTGCTTGTAACATATAGTATGCAAATATTGAATGTCCATCCTTTCCTCCATCCATAACTGGCTCTAAACCACCTGATGAAATTGCTTGGCGTGATTTTAAATCATAAGTTTTAACATAATATTTTTCTGAATTTTCAAAAGGTAAACTTGTAACTGACCCTCTAAAAATATCACCACTAAAGCAAGCATCAGAAACCAATAATGTATGTTTAGATGGAATACTTGCTAAAAATGTTTGAATATCAGAGTTTGAAATATAATTAGAAGTTGAGTTTGTTTTTGCATCAACCGGTACCCAAAAACCTTTATTTAATTCTTTTTTTAACTCTCCATGCCCAGAATAGTATATTAATAAATTATCATTTTCTTTTACATTAGCAACTAACCAATCTAATTGGTCAATAATATTTGATCTTGTAGCTTGTGCATTATATAAATTTTTAACAACATCAAATTTATATTGTGATTTAAGAAGTGTTTCTAATGCTTTAGCATCATTTACGGCATTTTTTAGAGGTTTCCATGTGCCAGAATAAGCGTCAATCCCTATAAATAAGGCATAATATTTTCCAGCTTTTATTTCTTTTGTTACATTGGCAACATTTGTTCCTTTAAATGGATCGCTTCCTCTATAACCATAATCTTCGTTATTTCCACTATTTGAAACTATTGGTTCTTCTGCAACTTCTTTAACAATATTAAATGTTTTATCTATTGTTTGTTTTTTGTCTGTTGTAATGCTAATAGTTACCCTGTTTAAACCCTCTTTTAGCTTTAATTGTGTTGAAAAATTTCCAACATTATCTGAAGGTAATTTTTCGCCATTAAGTTTTACTAATGTGACATTTGATTTTGAAACAACATAACCCGAAACTTTTATAGTTGCAGCAGTTGTATTAATTTCATTGTCAGTTAATTTTGGACTAGTTAGTGTAATTTCAGGCTCACTGTTATTATCTTCTACTTTTTCTACTTTATTTACGGCTTCTTTTTCCTGTGTGTTACCGTTACTAGACACCCATGTCTTATCGTCGTTTAAGTTAACTCCCCCTTTAAAATCACTATTATTTTCAAACTCTGATTTTCCAAGTTCATTACTAACTACCATTAAAGATTTCCCTTCGCCTTTTAAGTAATATGATTTTCCTTTTTCTATATCTAAGGTAATGTTATCGTCATATTTATCGCTACCACCATATTCTGAAAATACACCACACATAATATTTATCCTTCCGGTTTTATAATATCTATATTCTAGCCTTCCTCCATTAGGTATTTGACCAATCTCCAGTTTGTTTACATATATTTTAAAATCAATTTTAGATATACTTGTTCTCTTTTTTCTATATACAAAAATTGTGGCATAATCTTGCGCAAAGCCTATATATGAAATTAAAAATAAAATAAATGAAACTATTATTTTTTTTGGTTTATCGTTTATCATTTTATTTAAATATTATGTAAAGTTTAAAAAATTCTATACCAAAGATACAAAATAATTTTTTCTTCCACTATAGCATCTTTTAAACCTAAACTGGAGCATATACACATACGGTTGTAAATTATTCTTGTAGTAGAAATTCTACTGTATATTTACGATTTAATCTTTAAAACTAAAATATAAAAGTATTTAATTTAGTGTTTGACTTTAAATTGTTTGGTATTAAATAAAAATTCTAAGTTATTAGCACAATATTATTAAATTGTGTAGAGGATAATGTATATTAATAAAACGGTCTAAAGATAAACCCAAGTCCTATATAGGCATTGCGGTCTATACCTATTTCTGTATAAAATCCTTGTTTTTTACGATAGAAATAATCAAAACCAGCTTTAGCAATTACCCCCATACGATCAAGATCGTTTACTAAGCCCAGCTTAACATATGGTCTAAATTTGGAATCAGTAGGTTTAAAATGTTTTTTATAATATACACCATAATCAAATTCTACTTCTGAATTTGGTTTTAATGCAAATATTATTCCTACAGCATTATTTTTAAAACAATACTCTACCTCGTAATTTAATGCATAATAAGGATAATCAAAGATTTCGGGAAAATATTCGCTACCAAAACCAAACATTGCTCTTATGGCGACGTAATTTTTAGTTTGCCCTTTTTTTTTTAAATTTTTGTTATTAGAAGTTATATTCTCAGGTAACGAATTTATTTTAGTATCTTCATTTATTGAAGTTTGAGTAATTTGTACATTAAGTTTTTGATCTAAATAATATTTATAAAGTTGAGTTGCACTTATGTTTTGTGGAGTAAATACATATTTAAGGATTAAATTATGTTTAAAAGCAAGTGGTTCAATTTCAATTTTATTAAATTGAACAAAAAGTACTTCAAGTTTATTTAAATTTGTTAAATTTTCATCAAGTGTAGTTAAATTATTAGAATGTAGAAAAAGTGCTTTTAATGTTTTAATATCTGTTATACCTAATGGGAGAGTTGTTAATTCATTATTGTTGAGATATAAACGTTCAAGCGAATTTAAACATGTGAAAGAGCCTGAACTTATTTTGTTTCTACTTAAATTAAGTGTTTTAAGGTTTTTTAAATTACAAATATCAGTAGGTACTGTAGTTAATTTATTACCACTAATATTTAATGTTTGTAATTTTGTTAATGAGTTTAACTTTGATGTAAAATCAGTTATTTCATTATCTGATAAATCTAATTCTATTAGGTTTACAAATTTCGAAATTTCAATTGGAATTTCGGTTAAACCTTGCTTATTTAATCTTAATGACGTAACCAACTCTGGATTACTTAGGGCAGTTTGTAAATCATTATACTCAACTTTTTCTAAAGAAAAAATTACAGGAGTAGTACTTTCAATTAATTCTATATCCTTTACCGCAGCTTTTTGTTCGCTATTTTGAGGCGACGGAGTATTATTCGTATTTTTACCTTTTTTGCCTTGTGAATGGGCATAAATACTAATACAAGTTAATAAGATTATATAGAAAATTTTCTTCAATAGATTAATTTTAGATCAAAAGTTTACCTGTTAAATATTATTTACCAAAACAACCACTTGCACAGCCTTTTTTTCGTTTGCTTGTAGTTGAGCTTCCACCAAAAATACCAGTATTTTTAGTAATATTTCCTTTTTTGTCTAACTGAACAATTTGTTGACCAATTTCTAGTTTTTCGTAATTATAGTAGTTAAATGCATGGCGATTTGTTTTTGAAATAAATTGAATAGTATTGTTTTGAATCAAAATATCTTCCGAATCTTCTCTTCCCGCATCAGTTACTAAAGATGATACCTTACCATTTTGAAAAAGAATGTATACTTTACTTTCTTTAACATAATATGAGCTACCTACTGCTAAGTTCTCTTCTTTTGAATAATATGGGTCAGCAAAACCCATTCTTTCAGGGATACCACAACCAGTGTTTTTTCTTTGTTTTAGCTTATAGTTGTAAACTAATAAAGTACTACCATCACCAGCCATGTGATACACATCGTAAGGTGGTATACCAAGCGTACTTGATACATCAGAGGATGTCATTCCTGGCGCAATTTTTACTATTTTTTCAACTGTTGAATATGGTACAGCTATTCTCTTTGCGCATGATGTTGCTAGAATTATTATAGCAAAAATGCAACTTAGTTTAATGGTTTTGGTCATAGTGATTCAAATTTAATCGTGCAATAATAATGTTAAATTTTTATAGTTCCAAATATTTTTTTTCAATGTAAGTGTCTATTTCTAAAATTTAGTTTAAATAAGCTTGTTTGTTTTTTTTATCGCCAATTTTTACAGAAGCTCTCTTGCCGCCATTATAAAATCTTAAAAATTGAGAGAAGCCTGTTAAAACTGAGCTTATATAATATTTTGTATAAATACTGTATGCTGTATATCCCAAAAAAGCAAAGTTAATTATACTACTTGCAAAGGCATGTTTCTTTTCATGCACGTACCATAGTCCTGAGCCAGGGAAAATCGCCGATTTTTTACTAGCTTTCTTTAAGTTATATAAATTAGGGGGGCTGAATAGTTTAATTTCATTATATAAACCAGTGGTATCTTTACCAGCTAAATTATATAAATTAGCTAATTTTAAATAGGTTGAATCGACATATAATAAATGATTGTAGTTTAATAATGTGAATAATTGCATCTCTTTATAAAAATTAATTGGTAGTTTATATTCATCTATCTTATTAAAATAGTTTAAACTATTTTTATTATTATCTTTTATGAATTCTGCTTTTCCCATTAAAAAGTATTTAATGTTTTTATGTTTTTCTGAACTATCTATTTTCCGAATTAAATTAATGGCATCATCATAATTACCCTCGTTAATATAACAATTTGCAATTAAAGGTATAAGTTCAAATTTTGTAGAATCGACATTACTTTGCATTAATTTATATTGCAAGGTAAGTCGTTCCATTGAATTATGTTGACCATAATTATATAATGAAATTGATAGAAACAAAAAAAATAATTTAATAGTATTTAATAAGCTTTGTAATTTCAAATTTTATTTTATTTTTAATTCGTAACTTAAATTCTAAATTTTTTCTTTTTGCGGCTCTTGCGCTACCATAAATGTTAGACATATAAAAAACAGAGCCAATACTACCAAAAACATATAAATGTGGACTTTGTAATTTTTTATAATAGTAGCCTTCTCCTGCTTGTGCAAAGTTAAATGCAACAGGTATAAAAGTTGTTAAAGCTTCATGTGGTTTACCTGCGTATATTTTACCAGTACCGGGGATAATTGCAGAAAGAATTCCTGCTAAAAATCTACTTTTATTTCTTCTTTTTTGAAGTTCAAGATTTTGTAAATAAATTGAATACTCATTAATTTATAGATTTGGATCTGTGCAGCTACCGGAGCTATAAATTGTTTCAAATTCAGTTAAGTTGTTAAGTAAAATTGCAGAACAAAGTTGTTGAATACGCCAAACCTCATAATGTGTTAATTTAGTGATATTAGTAGGCTTTTTTATTAAGTTATAGTTCCCTAACAAAAGATTTACATGATTTTGTAAAAGGATGAAATTGCAATTTAGGTTTGAGGTGTCAGGAAATAAAGTTGAACAATTTTTTAATAAGGTATCTGCTTTTTTTTCTTGATTTAATTCTAAAAGAAGTTTAACCTCTTTTAGTTTTAGTGTATCTATTGTGTTTAAAGAATTAAAGTAGTTTAAAAGGTAAAGAGCATCATGTTTTTGATTATTTTGATTTAGATAATTTACAAAATTTATTTTTTTGGTTATACTTAAAGTGTCAAAAAATTGACAATGCAAGGTTATAGGTATAAAAAAAAATAAAAATAATTTCATGTGTTATTTTTTATTTTTAGATAATTTGAAAGCGCTTCAATAGCTAGGCAAGTTGTGTAAGCATCAGATATCCAAACATGCTCATATCTTATTGCACTTCCACCTGAAAAAAACACACCGCCTTTCCAATGTATTTGTGTTTGTTCATTAATCATATTGTCAACAATATATCTAATGCTTTTTTCAACTTCATTAATTGTTTTTTTATTTGGATTCAAAAGCAGTATTGTGTTTAATGCATATAATGTGCTCTGAATGTTATTCGCTTCTATATCCGAATTCCAATAACCATTTTCATTTTTCTTATCAATTATTTGATTAATTAAATCTTCTTTTAAATCATTAAATCCAGTAACCCCACTTGATATAGCTTTAGCCATTGCGTAGTGAAAACTAAATTCAGTTGGGTAGTATACACCACAACTTTGACATTTATTTTTAGAAATAACTTCTCTTAAAAATTTTTTTGACTCTTGTATTCCTGCAATTGTTGTGTCGCCTATTATGTATAATGTTCTTAGTATATTGGCGTTAACTACACAATCAATTTCGTTACGCCCATATAAAATATTTTGTTTAAAATGATAAGGAAAAAACCAAGTGAAAAAATTAGAGGGCTTTCTATCTGGTCCAAACCATGTTAAATAAGCTCCTGTTCTATAATTAAAACCATTTTTTCTATTATACCAGTTTGTTTTTCTATTACCTGTATCACGATATAAGATAAAATTATTTTGAAAAGACTCATTTTTAAAGTATTCAAGTTCATTTGTTTTGCAGCTATCTTTAATTTGATTACTTAAAAAATAAGCTAAGTATCCTGCCGCTGTGTCGTCTGCATCGTTATATATATTAGTATAATTGCTTATGAATTTATAATGATATATAAAATTAACAGGCCCTCTTTGTTTACAAAATTCATGCTTACATTTTAAATTATTTTGTTTTGTACGTTCAGGCCAAAAATTAAATGATGATTCGGTTTTATAGTATATAAAACTTTTTTGTGCCAAACTTATTATGTTAATTATTTGAGGATATTTTTTAAATTTTAAATATAATTCAGCTAGTGCATTATGTATAAATAAGGTATTAAAAACATTTGAGTCGTATGCTGATTTCCCTCTTCTACCTAAAAATGGAATGTTGGCTGTATTATAAATAAACGTTGGCCATTCACCAACAATCGTAGTTGTAATAACATTTTCTTTAATTTGGCTAGCGTATAGATAGTTAACGCTTTTATTGATTATATCAACTAAAATTGAGTCATTAAATTCCGATTTGCTATAGTGGTAAATAGGAGAATTAATAATTATAATAAATATTAAATTACGGGTTATCCTCTGCCAATCCATTATCGTCAAAATTACTATCAGGAATATCTTTACTACAAATTGATGAACATCGAGTAAGCCTATCAGCTGTAAGCAAAATCCCTGAAAAAAGATTATATTTATTAATTGCTTCTCTCGAGTATCTAGAGCAAGAAAGAGAATATAAACAATCTGCTGAAATTAATACCGAAATGTGTTTTTGATATAAATTTAACATTGCGTTACCAATTCCTTTTTTCCTTTTTACTTTTGATGGAGTATCTAAGTTTTTTAATTCTTCTTGTATGAAAATTTTTTTTAGTTGTAGAAGATTATTTGTTTGCCCTTGTAATTTGAAGGTTAAAAATATGAACGAAATTAAAACTATGAAGATTATTTTCAACACATTACAAATATAATAAATAACTTGTTAAAAATTATCTCAGTTTGGTTAATGTATTTTGTATGTGATTTTTAATGTTTTTAGTTAAAAAATAAAATTATTTTTTAATAAATTTATCATTAAGTGGTTGTGAAACGCATCCATTTGGTTGATTAATTTCTAGTATTTCACTAATTGTTGGCGCAATTTGTGTAATGTTAACATGTTGATAACACTCCCCTTGCTTTATTCCACTTCCATAAAATACTATTGGAATATGTGTATCGTAATTATATGCAGAGCCATGCGTAGTTCCTTTTTCTGAAAAATCCATCCACGCAGGTTCAAGTAAAATAGCTACGTTACCGCTCATGGTGTGTTTATAGCCATTTTGTATTAATTTTTTATAATCATCAGAATTAAAACTTTGATATTTAATTACATCTGATGGATAAGCTTCTGAAATGCCAGGTTGTGTAATTAAAAAATCACAAATATTTTTTTCTAATTCGGTTTTATTTAGTTTTAACGATTTAATTTTTTCTTCATTTAAAAAAACTTGTTCGTTACTAACGTTTTGCAGTAGCGTACTATCATTAAAGTTTATTTGTAAGTAATTTTTTAGTAATTTAACTAGTTGTTTATCTTTTATATAACCTGCAGGAATTTTATTATCTTTTAAATGATTAGGAACATCTGCTCCACCATGGTCTGCAGTTAAAAAAAGCGTGTAATTTTCTTTTCCAATTTCTTTATCTAAAAAATTCAAAATCTCTTCAATAGTATTATCAAGCCTTAAATAAACATCTTCAACCTCAACAGATCTTGGCCCGTAGGCATGTGTTAAAATATCTGTACTTGAAAAACTAATTGAAATTAAATCGCAAAATTCATCTTTACCTAATAATTCATTTTTTATACATTCTAATGCAACATCTTTTGTTAAAGAGTTGCCAAATGGTGTTGCTTTTATAATACCGTATTTATTTTTTTTTAAATATGCTGTATAATTATAAGGAAAAACTGGTTCTTTTTGTTTATTCGGAATACTTTCATAATTATTATTGTCTTCAATAGAATTTGAATAGGTTTGAATTGGGTATAATGTATTCCATCCAGTACTTAAGTATTTTTCTACTTTTTTTAAATCATTAAATTGTTTTAACCAAGTTGGTAATTCATTAATATACCACGAGCTACTTACAAAATTCCCTGTGCTTTCATCAAACCAAAATGCAGCATTTGCAGCATGTCCAGCTGGAAGTATGGAGCTCCTGTCTTTTAGCGCAACTCCATAAACTTTGCTTTTTTTATTACTTGATAGTCTTAACTCATCTCCAATAGTGCTACTTAATTGATTTTTAGGAGACATTTGTCCATTTTTATGTTGTGTGCCAATTGGTTTAGTTAAACTGTCATACACACAATATATTTCTGTTTTAGTTTTTTTATCAAACCATTCGTTTGCAATTATACAATGAGTTTTAGGTGTAGCTCCTGTGTATATACTGCAATGGCCTGGCGCAGTATAGGTTGGGATATAATTGTAATGTGCGTTTTTAAAATAATAACCGTTAGAAATTATTCTTTTAAAGCCACCTTCTGAGTACCTATCCCAGTATCTATAAATAAAATCGTTTCGCATTTGATCAACTACAATACCTACAATTAATTTTGGTTTATGTTTATTGGTTTGTGATTGATAGGGTTGCCAATAAATACAAATTATAATTAATTTAAAATAAAAAGTTTTCATATTAATTTAATGTTTGAAAAGTTATATATGATGCAAAATAGGCAAGTAGGGTAAACAAAACAAATTGAAAAATTGCAAAAAACCAACTTTTACTTTCGCGTTTTACTATTGCTACTGTACTCATGCATTGTAAGGCAATAGCATAAAAAACTAATAACGACCAACAAGTTGCAGGCGAATACGATTTTGTTCCATCTGCATTTGTTTCTTTATTTAGTTTTTGTTTTATGCTTTGCATACCACCATCATCATTATTAGATTGGTAAATGGTTGACATTGTACCAACAAAAACTTCGCGTGCCGCAAACGAACTTAAAATTGCAATTCCAATTTTCCAATTAAAACCTAATGGTTTTATTATTGGTTCAATACTTTTACCTATAACTCCTAAATAACTACTTTCTAACTTTTGATGTTCTATGTTTTTAAGTAACGAATCAATTTTTGGTTGAGGCTGTTCAAGTAATAAATTACTTTGTTCAGTATTTAATTTTGAAATGGTATTATTTGGCCCATGCGCCGTTAAAAACCATAAAACTATTGATAAACTAAAAATAATTTTTCCTGCATCAACTACAAATACTTTTACTTTTGTAAAAACCTGAAGAAGCAACGTTGAAATTTTAGGTTTTCTATAAATAGGCAATTCCATTATATAAATAGACGCTTCTTTTGATTTAATTAGCTTTGAAGCAATAAAGCCTACAATAACGGTTAATACAAAACCTAATAAATAAAATGCGAACAACACTAATCCTTGCGCGTTTATAAAACCTAACAATTTATCGTTTGGATAAAGCATTGCAATAAAAACTGTGTAAATAGGAAGTCTTGCTGAACAACTAATTAAGGGTAAAACAAATATTGTTATTAGTTTTTCTTTTGTGTTACTAATACTTCTTGTTGCCATTATAGATGGAACTGCACAGGCTGTACCACTGATAAGAGGAATAACAGATTTACCACTTAAGCCAAATTTACGCATTAGCTTATCCATAATAAAACTGGCACGTGCCATATAACCACTATCTTCTAAAATAAAAATAAAGCAAAATAAAATCGCAATTTGTGGTATAAACATAAACACACCACTAACACCAGGAATTACACCATTAATTATTAAATCGGTTAATTTATTATGAGGTAATGTTTGCGAACAATAATTTTGAATTAGTAAAAAACAATTTTCTATCCAATTCATTGGTAACTCTGCAACATAAAATATAAATTGAAAAACTATAAAAAGTATAAACAACAATATTAAATACCCAAAAACAGGATGAGTTATAATAGTATCTATTTTTTTTGTTTTTGTTTTTAATATTAAATTATTAGGTTGAGTTAAATGTTTTTTAATTAAATAGTTTATTGTATTTAGTCTATACAGTTTATCTGAATTTTCAATTAAAGCGTTGTTGCTTTTAAGGATTTCTTTATAATCAAGCTTTTTATTAGATTCTTTGTTTATATCGTAAAAATGTGCGTTTGAAATTTGAGCATTAATAATTTGATTTTTCAAATTTTCCATTCCGCTTTTCGACCTAGAGTCTAAGCAAATTATTTTAGTATCAAAAGCTTTTTCAAGTTCAGGGATATTTATATCAATATTTTGTTTAGTAACTTCATCATAAAAGTTAAATACAAAAATTACGTTCAATTTTAAATCAATAACCTGTGTTGCAATAAGTAAATTACGTTCTAAATTAGAACTATCTAAAACAACAACAACAACATCTGGCGCATTATTTAATAAATAGTTTGTTGTAACCTCTTCTTCAATTGATTTTGGATATAAACTATATGTACCTGGTAAATCAATTACATTTATTTTGTAATTAATTGAGTTATAAGTGTGATTAAAAAAACCTTCCAGTTTATCAACAGTAACACCAGCGTAATTCCCAGTTTTTTGATTTAAGCCCGTTAACGAATTAAAAAGGGTAGATTTTCCAGTATTGGGGTTACCAACAAGAGCTACGGTTATATTTGGTTTAATAGTTGTCAAAAATTTAATCTATAACATCAATTTCTATATTTTTTGCATCTTTAAGTCGAATACTAATTACCGAATCTAAAATTTTTATTGCAATTGGGCAACCTAAAGGTGCGGTATATAATAATTCAATCGTTTGGCCAGTATAACAACCAAAATCTAATAATTGTAAACTTAAAGTTTCATCTTTTATTTTTGAAATAATGGCTTTTTTGCCAGGTTTTAAATCGGAGAGATAAGTCATTTAACAAAAATAATATTCAATTTTTAGAGGTACAAGGTTACTATTTTTTTTAAAGTAAAAACATACCTTAAAAAAGCTATTTATTTATTAAATTTGAACTTAAATGATGAAATTAAAAAATTATATAAATGGTCAACTTATTGAGCCATTAAGCAATTTATATTTTGATAATTATCAACCCAGCACGGGCAAAGTATATTCGCAAATACCGGATAGTGATGAAAAAGATGTTGAATTAGCTTATGTTGCAGCTAAAAATGCTTTTAACAGTTGGAGTGTTTTACCAAAAGAACAACGCAGTAATATTTTACTTAAAATTTCTTCACTTATAGAAAAAAACCTCGATAAACTTGCATTAGCCGAAAGTATAGATAACGGTAAGCCACTTAAACTCGCTAAAACGGTTGATATTCCTAGAGCTGCTTCAAATTTTAATTTTTATGGAACAAGTATTTTGCATTAAGCTGCAAATGCACTTAGTATGGAGCAAACAGCAATAAACTATACGTTGCGCCAACCTGTTGGAGTAGCAGGGTGCATTAGTCCTTGGAATTTACCGTTATATTTATTTAGCTGGAAAATTGCCCCGGCTTTGGCTGCAGGTTGTACTGTTGTTGCTAAACCTAGCGAAATTACACCAATGACTGCTTTTTTACTTTCTGAAATTTGTATAGAAGCTGGCTTACCTAACGGTGTTTTAAATATTGTTCATGGTTTAGGCGCTAAAGTTGGTAATGCAATAGTGGCACATCCAAACATACCTTTAATTTCTTTTACCGGAGGAACAGTAACTGGCAAACATATTGCATCTATTGCAGCACCAATGTTTAAAAAACTTTCTTTAGAACTAGGAGGAAAAAACCCAAACATTATTTTTGCCGATTGTGATTATGATAAAATGCTAAGCACAACAATGCATTCATCGTTTGCAAACCAAGGTCAAATTTGTTTGTGTGGCTCAAGGATATTTATAGAAAGAAAAATTTACGAAAAATTTAAAACAGACTTTGTAAATAAAACAAAACAACTTACTGTTGGTAATCCTTTAGATGAAAAAACTAAAATAGGTGCAGTGGTTTCTAAACAACACCAAAACAAAATATTAAGTTATATTGAATTAGCTAAAAGTGAAGGGGGTACTGTACTTTGTGGCGGCAATAAATTAATCTTAGAAAACGAATTAAGTGAAGGGTATTATATTGCACCAACAATTATTGAAGGTTTAAGCTTTAATTGTAGAACTAATCAAGAAGAAATATTTGGTCCAGTAGTAACTATAACTCCTTTTGATACGGAAGAAGAAGTTTTAATGATGGCTAATAGTACAATATATGGTTTGGCTAGTGTAGTTTGGACAGAAAACATTACAAAAGCACAAAACATGGCTAATAAGTTACACGCTGGTATTGTGTGGATTAATTGCTGGTTGCTTAGAGATTTGAGAACACCATTTGGTGGAGTAAAAGCAAGTGGAGTTGGTCGCGAAGGTGGTTTTGAGGCATTAGACTTTTTTACTGAACCTAAAAATGTTTGCATAAAACTTTAATTGATAAATTATTATCAAATACTTGGAGTTCCAAATTTTGCAAATGTTGCAGAGATCAAAATTGCTTTTAGAAAATTAGCAAAGCAATATCACCCAGATAAAAACCCAAACGGAAAAGAACAGTTTGCAACTATTTTAAAAGCTTACGAAGTATTAACTAATAATTATTTAAAAACACAGTTTGATTATAACTTAAATGTATCATTAAATCAAACTTATACGCATCATAAACATTCTTCTCATAAAAAAAAGCACTATACTTTTGATGAAAAGGAAGCGCAAAGACGAAAGTATTATGATGAACACATAAAAAAATATGCTAAATCCTATGCAAATGTTAATGAAACAGATATAAAAAAAAGTACATATAACGAGTTTAAATATATTTTATTAGCGTCACCAATAGCTGTTATTTTGTTTGTTTTTATTGCTTTTACTGTTAATCAAAACACAGCCTTACCAAAAAATAAACTAAAAGCTAAAATTGAAAACAAACAACTCCGTGGAATAGAAATGGGAGATGTGCCTTTTGCTAATTATTTTGGAAGATTACATTTTGATACAACTAACAAGCATTCGCTTTTTGTAAATAATACAACAAATTTTGATTTTGTAATTTGTTTATTTACAAAAAATAAATTTATAAGAAGTGCTGTTTTACTCGCCCAAACACAAGCTGAAGTATTAGAGTTGCCAACAGATAGTTTAACCCTTAAAGTTTGTTTTGGAAACAATTGGGATTACGATAAATTAGTGTTAACTGATCTTTTATATGGTAATTTTACAACAAATAAAGGCTATGCTCAATTAAATAAAAAAATTAAACTAATTAAAAACGAATCCTTAAACTTTAAGGATACTATAACAAATTTAAAGTATATAACAGAGCAACAATTTTTAAATAAAAAGTATGATTAAAAAAATTGAACACATAGGTATAGCTGTAAAAAATTTAAATAATAGTAATGAACTATTTAAAAAACTTTTTGGCGAAAGCCATTATAAAATCGAAAAAGTTGAAAGTGAAGGGGTAAATACAAGTTTTTTTATGTTAGGTGATACTAAAATAGAATTGTTAGAAGCCACTAATGAAAATAGCGCCATTTCTAAATTTATTGAAAAAAAAGGAGAAGGGATACACCATATTGCTTTTGAAGTTGACGATATAAATATTGAAATGGATAGACTACAAAACGAAGGTTTTGAATTAATTAATAAACAACCTAAAAACGGAGCAGATAATAAACAAATTTGTTTTTTGCACCCAAAAACTACTAACGGTGTGCTAGTTGAACTTTGCCAAGAAAAAAGCCCCGCTTAATTTTAGCGAGGCTTTTTAATTTGAGGTAGTTTATATTTATTGTTGGTAAGTAACTTTAAATTCTACACGACGATTTTTTGCTTTACCTTTTGCAGTTTTGTTATCAGCTATTGGTCTTTCCATTCCAAAACCTCTTGCAGATAATTTATTAGTAACGCCTTTATCTTGTAAATACTTCATTACTGCATTAGCACGTTTTTGTGATAATTCTTTATTTGCTTCTGCATTGCCTACATTATCCGTATGGCCTTCAACTTCGGTATCCCAAGTTGGGTTAGATTTTAAAACAGATGATACATTATCTAAAATACTATACGACGTTTTCTTAATTACATCTTTTCCGGTTTCAAATTGAATACCAGACATTGCTTGTTGAAAAATTTGTTTTGCTTTGTTATCAATCGCAACTTCAGGGCACCCACTATTTGAAACTGGTCCGGCAATATTAGGGCAACGATCTTCGTTATCAGCAATTCCGTCACCATCAGTATCAGGGCATCCTTTAGCTTCTTTTTTACCAGCTACTTGCGGGCAAGCATCTTCACTGTCTTGTATTCCATCGCCATCAGTATCAGGGCAACCATTAAATTGTGCAATCCCTTTTACAGTAGGACATTTATCTTCACTATCTTGTATTCCATCGCCATCAGTATCAGGGCAACCATTAAACTGCGCCACGCCAAATACTTCTGGGCATTTGTCTTGGTTGTCTGGAATACCATCTTTATCTTTATCCATCTCAAACTCTTTTAAACTAATATTACCTAGGTAATAATAAGCTTTAGTGGTCGCAAAACTATTACTGTATTTGTAATCAGTAACGGGTTGTTGTTTAAAATTTTTAGCAAAAACACCAATGGTTAAAAATTTCTCACCACCTTTTGCCGTATAAACGCCTTTTAATTCTGTCCAGTCTTTAATGTTTGTAACCATTCCTTCAACATTTACACTCGGCTCAGTGTTTAAACGATTTTCACTTGGGTCATTTGTAGCATTATCGCTAAATAATAAACCCCAACCGCTAGTAGCAAAGCCAGAGTAATCAGCTAAACTCACAAAAAAACTAACTTCATACGAGCGTCCAGCTTGGCAGGGCTCAGGTAATTGAATTTGTAAATATTCAGCATAATTTTCTTTTGATTCGCAAACTTTTTTAAAACCTTTAGTTTCGCATACATTAGCAGAGTTGTAGGTAATTAAACCAAAATAATTGCTACTGCCAATAGAATCTTGTAAGCCAACATAGTTTTTTGGGATGCCTAATGCTAAAGCACCTTTAATACGTGTACTAAACAAATCTACTGTGCCTTTATTGGCATTTGAGAAATTTTTATCTAAGCCTATTTGATGAAACCCTTTAGGAAAAATAGAATCAGGATAAGTAATTTTAATTGTTTTTTGTGCTGTTGCAACTGTTGTAAAAAGTAAACCAGCTACAAATAGTTTTTTAATAAATTGCATGTTTTTAAAATTTTTCGCAAATATATATAAATTAAAATAATAAAATAGTTCCACAAAAAAGTTAAATTAATAGCTGTTTTATTTAAAAACACTATAAATTATCAAAACATTAGCTACCATTTATAAAAAATATAAACCAAACAGCATTAATAATACCCAATCATAAACAAAATTATGTTGAAAGTTTATTTAAACTATTTGGTCGATTAAAAAATTTAGTTTATCTTTGCGCTAAATTTTAACAAAAACTAGTATGAATAAAAATTTCCTTATTGCAGCAAGCTTGGTAGCAGGCTTTTTTGCAACAGCTCAGGAAGCTACTACCGATGATGACAAGGTAGTTAAAAACAAAAAAGGTCATGAAATATTACCTAAAAAAGGTGATATTGGATTAGGTTTTAACGCAATTCCTGTAATGGACGCTTTAGTTAACGTTGTTAGATTAAACCAAGCAGTTGGTAATCAAAACACTAATGCTAATGGTTATGTTAACAACACTAACAATCAAATTGTAGGTAAGTATTTTTTATCTAATACCACTGCAATTCGTGCGAGAGTATCAGTAAACACAACTTCTGGTAATTTTGTTTACCAAGTACAAGATGCACAAGCACGTTACGATGCTTCTTTTGGAACTGTTAATGATCAACAAGCAGCTCAATTATTAAGAGTTGAAGATAAGGCTACTTTCAGCAAAAGCAATATTAACTTAGCTGTTGGTTATGAAATGCGCCGTGGATATAGAAGATTACAAGGTTTTTATGGTGGTGAATTTATGATTGGCGGTACTAGTGCACGTCAATTTAATACTTACGGTAACAACTTTAGTGGAGATATTACTACTGGTGTTGACTATACAAGTAACTTTAATGGTGGTGCAATTGCAACTCAAAACCCTGCAAATCAAAGAGTAACTCGTACTTTATCTGTACGTGAGCGTGGTAATTTCCGTTTAGGTTTACGTGGGTTTATTGGCGTTGAATATTTCTTTGCTCCAAAAATTTCAGTTGGTGCTGAATTTGGGTGGGGTTTTGCTCTAAACTGGAGACGTGGACAAACTTTA
>CAZAPH010000026.1:20028-29910 GCA_964487105.1 uncultured Akkermansia sp. | reverse complement strand
CGCTCAGCGAAACGCCATGCCAAAGCGCCTGTGTGAAATACTACTAAAACCCAGAATTTGCAATAGAGCTTCTATTCCGTCTCAAAACACCTTCAAAATCAAAAGCTTCGCAGCTTTTTCTCGTTCACCATAGTAACAACTATGTTTCAATCGCAAAACCTTTGATTTTATTGCTGTTTTGTGTCTCATAACGAATCCTATTGCAAAATCTGGGATAATCAGAAACACTTTTTTTGATTACGATTTAATTAAAAAAAATAACCCTTTCAAAATTATTGAAAGGGTTATTTTAAGAGTTAATTATTAAAAATTATTCTTTAACAATTTTATAAGTACTTGTTTTACCTTGTGTACTTATTTGTGCAAAATAAATACCGTTAGCTAAAGCGTTAATATTAATATATTGTTTAGTTTCTGTAGTATTAACAGAATAAACTACTCTGCCAGTAACATCAGTAATATTAATAGTTTTAACATCGTTATTATTTAATTCTATAACAAATGTACCATTGTTAGGATTAGGATAAACGTTTAAACCTGCAATTGTAGTTTTCTCGTTAATACCAGAACAAACAATTACATTAATTGTAGTTGTTGCTGAATTTGAACAACCTTGTGTATTTGTAAAAGTATATACAGGGGTAAATGAACCAGCTGTAGCGCCAGGAGCGAAAGAACTACCAGTTACGTTTGTTCCACTGTAAACACCGCCAGCAGGGCTTCCAAATAATGTAATAGAATTGCCATTAACACATGTAGTATTTGATGCAGGTGTTAAATTAACCACAGGTAATGAATTAACTGTTACCGTTACAACTGTATTTCCCGTACAGCCAATTGAAGAAGTTCCTGTAGCGGTATAAGTAGTTAATACAGTAGGACTAGGAGTAATTGATGCAGTTGTTGCACCTGTATTCCAAGAATAAGTATTTGCACCATTAGCAGTTAAAGTTGTTGAATTACCAGGACACACAGTAGTTGCGCCAGTAATTGTAATGGTAGGATTTGCGCCTGAATTTACAGTAATTGTTTTGCTTCCATTACAGCCGTTTGTAGCAGTACCTAAAGCTGTATAAGTTGTAGCAACTGTTGGCGAAACGGTAATTGTGTTTGTGTTTGGTCCAATATTCCATGTATAAGTAGAAGCACCATTTGCAGTTAAAGTAATGCTAGCACCTGAACAAGCAACAGTTGGGCCAGTAATAGCAATTGTTGGGCTAGGAGCAACAGTTAACGAGTAGTTTGATTGTGCTGAACATCCATAAATATTTGTAACCGTTACACTATAATTTGTTGAAGTTGTAGGAGAAGCAATTGTATTTTGTAATGTTGTAGTACTTAAAGCCGTAGTTGGAGTCCAAGCAAAGGATTCTGAAGGAGTTATACCACCAACTATTGTTATTTCATAATCTTCAGTTTCACCATATGATGATTGTGATGCACATGGGTCAAGAATTATACTAAATCCATCCATTTCGCGTAAACGTAAGCGTACATTTGTTCCATTTAATGCAGTAAGAGGTACTGTAAATGTAATTGTTCCGTTAGCAGGACTTGCAGGTAAATCATCTACTTGTCCTAATTTTTCGCTTGGTTGAAAAGAATTATCTTGGTTGTAATCTATCCATGCAGCAAAATCATTAGCTGACCATGTTCCAGCTTGAAAATTAAGCGTATAAACCGATCCTGCGGTTAATGTTGTAGTGGTTAGCGATTGAGGATAAAGCGTATAATAAGGAGCTGCTAAACCAGTTGTAGTATTACTTAAAGTAGATAAACCTACATAAGAAATATAATCTCCTAAACCTGTACCTGATGAATATGGAGGTGTACAAAATGGTGTTAAATTATTTGAATAAGTTAATGCTAAGCTAGAACTGTTACCTGTACATAATGTTGAACTTGAAGCAGATATACTTATAGAACTTACTCCAGGAATTACATTAATTGCAACCGTTGCATTAGCACTATTACATCCTGTTGTACTTGTGCCCATTACAGAAAATACAGTTGATGATGAAAGTGTACCTGTAACGATTGCGCCTACAGAAGATGATAAGCTTGCTGATGGACTCCATGTATATGAGTTAGCACCAGTTGCACTAAACGATATTACACCAGTTGAAGGGCTACAGTAAATACTTGAAGAACTAACAGCAGTTACAGTAGGGTTAGGGTTTAGAACTAAAGTATAAACAGGTGAAACCGCAGTTGAACCACTGATTGAACAACTTGTTGTTACTATATAAAACATTGTTGAAGCTAAAGTTCCAGTATTTTGGGTTAATGCAGTACCCATGTTTGTAAAAGGTCCTACTGAACTAGATGAAGTTGCCCATTGTTGAGATATACCTGCAAGTGTAGTTGAAGGAGAACTAAAAGTTAAAGTAGTAGCTGCACCACCACATGAAGACATAGCACCTGTTATAGAGCCTGTAGCAGGAACACCAGAACATACTGAGGCAACAGTTGCCCAAGCAAAATATTCATCACCACTTAATGGCCCTACAGATGTTGAGTTAGAAGCAATTGTATATAACGTATTTGGTGCCATAGCTCCTGAACCAGAAGGTAACGATCTTTCAACCCATGAACCAGTTAATGTAGGTGCTTGAACTAATCTTACATCTTGTAAATTACCACTTAAAGCATCTGATCCACCAAACGTAGAATTATTATATCTTAAAGTAATTGTGTTACCTGCACCTAATGTTGCACCGCCATTATAATTCAAGCGATATGCTCTTGAGCCAAAAACAGCAGAAAGTGAACCTGACACAGCTCCACTTGGCGCAGCTTCAATTGAAGCTGTAATCGTTTGTGTGTTCCAAGCAGTAGTACCTCCTAAGGATAAAGTTCTTAAAACATTAGAAGAAGGTAGATTAGTGTGAAGTGCAGCACCTTGACCTAATGGATAGTTACGAGCAGTTGTACCTGTTGCTGGAAATCTAATTTGCATTGGACCATTTACATACGAACCATGATTACCTCCATTTGTACCATTTGATGTAATTGTACTTGGTGTAAGTCCAAATACTCCAGTTGATAATGAATTTAACATTAACAGATTTAAAGTAGAAGTTGAAATAATACCTCTTGTACAAGTTAAATTAGAAGTTGTAGTTGTTGTACCAACAGTTAATGGAAAACTTAAATTTATATTGTTATGAGTATCTAAAATTAAATTACCAGTTGTATGTCGAATACCTGATAAAACTGGTATTTCATTTCCAGTTGTAATGGTTGTTGGTGTTAATGCTAAATACATTCCAAAGTTAGTTGTAGTTAAAGGATTTATGTAACTATTACTAATCATTGATATATTTGTTGGATTTACATTTAAAGTAGTGGTTAAAGAACCTAAATAACGTTCAATAGTTAAAGCTTGCAATGCAGGAGGGTTACCAATTGTTAAATTGGTATTATTAACACTACCTAAATAAATTCCTTAAAAGTTAGATACAGTTACAGGGCTTAAATAGTTTACACCGCCTGGTGCGCCATGAGAAATTTTCGGAATTCTATTATTTGCTATAACACCCGAACCAGAGTAATTACCTGTATATCCAAGCCAAACTAACTCACCAGTTATAGATGTACCCGGTTGAAAATTTAAAATACCATTGTTTGTGATATTACCGCCAAAATATGTTCTTTTACCTGTTGCTCCACTACAAGACGAATATGTTCCTGTTGCGTTAATCGTCATATCTCCAAAAACTTGAAATAATTGTGTAGTTGATGTTGTACTGTATTGTAAAACACCATCAATAGTGATATTTTGACATCGGTTTATATTAAAATTTAAAAGTACGGTATGAGTAGCAGCAATTACAACATTATCTTCGCAAGTTGGTACAACACTACCAGACCATGTTGCTGTATTATTCCATGCACCAGATGCTACAGATGTATAAGTTGTTGGTGTATATTCTTCAACTTTAAAATCATCAATAATTATTGAATGTACACCCCATGAGTTTGTCATTTCTAAGCCAAATTTTGCATTTGCAACTTTAAAAGCTGTAGGTATTTTTACATTTATTTTTTGCCAAGGTGTTGCTGAACTAAATGCTGAAACATTAGCATTTGGTGCAATACCCATTATGCTTTGCCAAGTTGCACCACCATCATTAGACGCAACAACTCTTAATAAAATTTGATTTGATGAATACCCTGAGAAATATTGAAAACGAACAAATGGATTAGTTGAAGAAGCAATATTTACAACTGGTGATTCCATACGTCTACTCCCTAAAGCATTTGAAGTTGAACCAAATGAGCAATCTTCGATATAGAGTGCGCTTGAACCACTAACCGCAGCTAATGGCAAAACACCATACGGTGGAACAATAGACCAAGCACTGCCTGAATTTGTATTTTGCATCCAGTCTTGCTCACCATCAACTCCAGGACCTTCTGGAATTGCATCTCCAATTGCAACAATTCTTGTTTGTGTCCAGCCAGCTGGTGCTGCCGGAGAGCCGGTAAATGTACCGTCAAAATTTTCGGATAAATACGTTTGAGCGTTTAAACTGCCAATGGTTAAACCTGCAAACAATCCAATTTTTAGTAGATTTTTTTTCATTATTATTATTTAATTTAATGCAAAAATAAATAATAAAATAATAGAATATTTAGGAAAATGAAGTTATAAACAATTGTTGATAATTATCAGATATAGTTAAAAAAACTACGCTTTTACTAATGTTCCAACAGTTTGTCCTTGAATTAAATTAACTAAATTTTTGGATTTATTCATATCAAATACAATAATTGGTAAATTATTTTCTTTACATAATGTAAAAGCAGTTAAATCCATTATTTGTAGGCCTTTAGTGTAAGCCTCATCAAAGGTTAATGTTTCGTATTTAGTTGCACTTTTATCTTTTTCGGGATCTGCTGTATAAATGCCATCAACTCTTGTACCTTTTAAAATTACTTGAGCTTCAATTTCAATAGCTCTTAATGCAGCGGCTGAATCTGTAGTAAAGTATGGGTTACCGGAGCCAGCACCAAAAATTACTACCCTACCCTTTTCTAAATGCCTAACTGCTTTTCGGCGAATAAAAGGTTCGCAAATTTGTTCCATTTTAATAGCGCTTTGTAAGCGAGTTTGCACGCCAATACCTTCAAGAGCGCTTTGTATGGCCATGCTATTAATTACAGTAGCCAACATTCCCATATAATCGCCGTGTACACGGTCCATTCCGCCTTTTTCGGCTTGTATGCCCCTAAAAATATTACCACCACCAATAACAATTGCAATTTGGCAACCAGCATCGTAAACAGATTTAATTTCTTGAGCGTATTCCATTAATCGTTTTTGGTCAATACCAAAACCTTTATCGCCCATTAAAGCTTCGCCGCTAAGTTTTAAGAGAATTCTTTTATATTTCATAGTTAGTTATGGGTTAAAAAAAATCCCGCTTTAAAGGCGGGATTAAAATAATTAAGATAATGAGAAACGTTTGAAAGCCGTTATATTTAAATCTTTTTCAACGCTTTGTAGATACTGACGAACAGTAAATTTGTTATCAATAAAATACTCTTGGTTAAGTAAAGTTGACTCTTTATAAAATTTGTTTAATTTACCTTGAGCAATTTTTTCTACCATATCTTCAGGTTTACCTTCTGCACGAGTAGTTTCTTTAGCAATTTCTAATTCGCGTGCAATAACTGCGGGATCAACATCATCTTTATCTAAAGCAACCGGTGCCATAGCTGCAGCTTGCATAGCAATATTTTTTGCTACTTCGCCAGATACTACTTTATTAAAACCAACGGTAACTGCTAAACGGTTACCAGGGTGAATGTATCCAATAACATTTTCAGCTTTAATTAAGCTATAAAAACCAATATCGATTTTTTCGCCAATTTTAGCAACTTGCTCCATAAATTTATCCCCTACGGTAATATCGTTATTGTAAGGTAAAGCTTTTAAAGCATCAACATCAGCTGGTTGTTTTTCTAGAGCAATAGTTGTGATAGATTCGGCAAAAGCGATAAAATCTGCATTTTTAGCAACGAAATCAGTTTCGCAATTAACACTTACAACAACGCCAATTTTATTATCTGCAGTAACTTTAGAAAGTACTACACCTTCTTTAGCATCTCTATCCTGACGGTTAGCTGCTACTTTAGCTCCTTTTTTGCGTAAAAAATCTACTGCTGCTTCAAAGTCTCCTTGAGTTTCTTCTAAAGCTTTTTTACAATCCATCATACCAGCGCCTGTTTGCTGGCGTAATTTGTTTACATCTGCTGCTGTAATTGCCATTTTATATATTATTTTTTATTATTGATTATTTAAAAAAAACGGTCAAGCTGCTTGAACAGAATGACCGCTAAATTTATATTATTTACTTTTTATTTTTTAGCTGTAGTTGTTCTTTTGCGAGGTTTTTTAGAACCATCTTCGTCATCTTTTTTAGAGAATCCTTTAACTTTAGCTCCTTCAACTAATTCTTCTGCTTCATTAGCACTGTGTGCT
Organism: uncultured Akkermansia sp.; assembly: GCA_964487105.1. GTDB lineage: Bacteria > Bacteroidota > Bacteroidia > B-17B0 > Aurantibacillaceae > Aurantibacillus. The sequence goes on along the minus strand of CAZAPH010000026.1, from coordinate 23,420 downwards.
TTTGTGTCGTTTTCTTCGCCAGCGGTTTCTTTATCCATTTTTCTATCGCTTAAGCCTTCAGAAATTGCTTTACACATTACATCAATAATGTAAGCCACAGAAGTTGAAGCATCATCATTTGCTGGAACTGCATAATCAACCTCATTTGGATTAGAATTAGTATCAACAATTGCAAAAGTTGGAATATTTAAACGTTTAGCTTCAGCAACAGCAATATGTTCTTTAGTGATATCAACTATAAACAAAGCTGCAGGTAAACGAGATAAATCTGAAATTGAACCAAAGTTAATTTCTAATTTTTCGCGTTCGCGTGATAATTGTAAACGTTCGCGTTTTGAGATATTTTGAAAAGTACCATCGGTAGCCATTTTATCAATTTGGCTCATACGACGAACAGATTTACGGATAGTTTGGAAGTTAGTTAACATTCCACCAGGCCAGCGTTCAGTAACATAAGGCATACCTATTGATTTAGTTTATTCAGCAACTATATCAATAGCTTGATTTTTGGTAGCAACAAAAAGTATTTTTCGTCCGCTACGAGCAATATTTTTAATAGCAGTTGCAGCTTCTTCAATTTTAGCAACTGATTTATTTAAGTCGATAATATGAATTCCGTTTTTTTCAGAATAAATAAATGGAGCCATTGCAGGGTTCCATTTGCTTTTTTGGTGACCGAAGTGAGCACCCACTTCAAGTAATTCGTTAAATGATGATCTGTTTGACATATCTTTTTATAATCCTTTTTATTAAATCTATTAACGTTTGCTGAATTGGAAACGAGCACGCGCTTTCTTTTGACCGAATTTTTTACGCTCAACCATACGTGGGTCACGTGTAACTAAACCTTCTGCACGAAGTGCTGGTTTACTTTCTGCATTATATTCAACTAATGCTTTAGCAATTGCTAATCTAATAGCTTGAGCTTGACCAGTTGTACCACCGCCTTTAACATTTACTTTTACATCATATTCATTAGCTGCATTTGCAACATTTAATGATTGTAATACATAATAATGTAAAGTTGGGGTTTTAAAATATTCTTTATAATCTTTCCCATTAACTTCAACTTTACCGCTACCTTTTGTAACATAAGCACGGGCTACTGAAGTTTTACGACGACCAGATGTTTTGATTACTTCCATTTAATCTTTTTTATTTATTTAATTTTGCTTAAATCTACTTTTTTTGGTTGTTGCGCATCCATGCCATGTTTATCACCAGCAAACACACGAATATTTGTGTTATACACACGACCTAAACGACCTTTTGGTAACATACCATGTATAGCGTGTAACAAAATTTCTTCAGGTTTTTTAGCTAATAATTCTTTAGGAGTTGCAAATCTTTGTCCACCTTGGAAACCAGTGTAACGCGTATAAACCTTATCGGTTAATTTTTTACCTGTAAAACGCACTTTTTCAGCGTTAATAATAATTACATTACTTCCCGAATCAGTGTGTGGTGAGTAACTAGTTAAATATATACCACGTATTCACATTGCTACCTTAGAAGCCAAACGGCCAACTACTTCATTTTCTGCATCAACCAACAACCACTCTTTTCCAGAGTTAGCTTTGGTTGCGAACTGTGTTTTATAACTTAATGCGTCCACTTTTAAACCTATTTTTTTGTTTTTTCCTTAATTAAGGGGTGCAAATGTAATGAGATTTTTTTGATTTACAAATATTTTATTTAAAAAAAATAAAAATGAACATTAATATTAATTAATAAATAGATAAAATTGAAAAATAAACTCATGAAAACAGGTTAATTTTATACAATTTTAAATAAAAAAGCAAATTTTACACATTAAATATTTATATTTAATTTGTTAAAATGTATTCAATCTATAAAAACAAGATACAACTATTTTTATTTTTAAATTAATGGTATTAAAACACATAAAAATATTATGCATTTTTATATTTTTAATACCCATTTGGAATAATTCACAAAACAATTATATAGATTCTTTAAAAATTCAATTACAAAACGCTAAAAATGATACAACACGTTTATATTATATTAATTTAATAATAAATTCGGCAACTACAGATTCGGTTTGGATACCATATAATGGTGAACTATTAAAAATTGCTAATAATGGTTTAAAAAATGATAAAAAGTTTAACAAACAATACTTAAAATATAAATCAAAAGGGTTTACAAACATAGCTTATCTTTATGCGAATAAAGGTTATGTTGATAGTGCCTTATACTATACCTACGAAAGTATAAAAATTGAAAAAGAATTAAATTTATTGTATGACTTAACTTCGTCTTACAATAATTTAGCAAAAATATACTCAGATAAAGGAGTAAACGATTCTGCAATAATATACTATAATAAAAGTTTAAAAATTAGAGAGCAATTAAAAAACAAACAAGGTATAGCTAATTGTTATTCTGGCTTATCCTCTGTATTTTTTAATATTGGAGATATAATTAAATCATTAATGTATAATGAAAAATGCTTAAAAATTTATAAAGACTTAAATGATCAAAGAGGGTTAGCAAATGTTTTAAATAATATTGCAGGTATTTATAAAAGACAAAAAGATTTAGATAAGGCACTTCAATATTTTAAAGAAAGTTTTTTAATATGTAAAAAAATAAATAATACCGAAGGAATACTACATTTATTAGGTAATATAGGAAGCATTTATAAAGAAACTAATCAATTAGATTCTGCATTATTATACTTCAATAAATCATTAGAGCTCTCAAAACAATTAGATTACAAGTTAAATATTGCAAGTAGTATTTCGCAAATTGGTACTATTTACTTTGTTAAAAAAGATTTTAAAACTGCAGAAACTTATTACTTAAAAAGTTTAAGCCTATATAACGAATTAAATATTCCAAATAAGATTGCGAATAATTATTTTATTTTGGGTCAATTGTATTTAGAGCAAAGAAAATACAATAAAGCTTTAGATTACACAAATAAAAGCAAAGAGTTAAGTTTAAAAATAAATAAGCTTGAAAGGATTAAAGACGCTGCTGAATTACTAAGTAAAATTAATTTTGAATTAAAAAACTACAAAGTTGCTTTAGAGAATGAAGAATTATTTATAAAGTTACGTGATAGTATTATTAATAATGAAACGCAAAAAGCAGTAATAAAATCACAAATTAAGTACGATTACGAAAAGAAAGCCGCTGCTGATAGTATTTTTATAGCAAAAGAAAAGAAAATAAACGAAATAAAACTTGAACAAGAAAAAACAAAACGCAACTATTTAATATTTGGAATTATATCAGTAGTTATACTAGCCTTAATTGTTTATTCAAGAGTAAAAATAATTGCAAAACAAAAAAAATTAATTGAATTACAAAAAAATGAAGTTGAAAAACTTAACGTGGACGTTGAAGTTCTTAACGTGGAC